>NZ_JBPFDN010000002.1:286923-392697 GCF_059414985.1 Arthrobacter sp. SAFR-044
CCCCCGCTCACATATGGCCCCTGTTCCGCCAACGCCCGCTCACTCTCTTGAAAACAGTGATGGGGCGTCGCCGAAAAAGCGGTGATAAGTGATGGGGCGTTTAGGCGGGACGGACGACGGCGTCACGCAGGGCAGTCTTTCGACCCGCCCAGGGTGCCGCTCCCCCGCCAGGCCACGGCATCGCCGTCGTCCGTTAGGGTGAAACGCTGCCTGGCGTGACGCCCGCGTTAAGCGAGGAAGCCCCCGCTCCCGGAAGGGAACAGGGGCTTCCAGCGAAGCAGCAGGTGCTACTTGGCCTTTTCGAGGATTTCCACGAGCCGCCAGTTCTTGGTGGCGGACAGCGGACGGGTCTCGGCGATGACAACGAGGTCGCCGATGCCGGCGGTGTTCTCTTCGTCGTGTGCCTTGACCTTGGAGGTACGGCGGATGACCTTGCCGTACAGGGCGTGCTTTACGCGGTCCTCAACCTCGACAACGATGGTCTTTTCCATCTTGTCGGAGACCACGTAGCCGCGACGCGTCTTGCGGTAACCGCGCTCCCCAGCCTTGGCGGCGGTAGCAGTTTCCGTCACGTTCTCGTCCTTTTCACTCACTTGGCATCCTCCTCGGTCTCAACCGTTTCAGCCTTTTCGGCCTTCTTGGTTGCAGCCTTCTTGGACTTCTTTTCTTCCTTGGCTTCCACAACCGGTGCGGCAACCTCGGCACGAATGCCCAGCTCGCGTTCGCGGAGAACGGTGTAGATGCGCGCAATGTCCTTCTTTACTGCACGCAGGCGGCCGTGGTTCTCCAGCTGACCGGTGGCGGACTGGAAACGCAGGTTGAACAGCTCTTCCTTGGCCTTGCGGAGTTCTTCAACGAGACGCTCGTTGTCGAAACCGTCCAGCTGTGCGGGAGCCAGATCCTTGGATCCTACTGCCATTTCTACTCACCACCTTCGCGACGCACAATGCGTGCCTTCAACGGCAGCTTGTGGATCGCCAGGCGCAGGGCCTCGCGAGCTACCTCTTCATTGACACCGGAGAGTTCGAAGAGAACCCGACCCGGCTTGACGTTGGCGACCCACCATTCCGGTGAACCCTTACCGGAACCCATGCGGGTTTCGGCCGGCTTCTTGGTCAGCGGACGGTCCGGGTAGATGTTGATCCAGACCTTGCCGCCACGCTTGATGTGGCGGGTCATGGCGATACGAGCGGACTCGATCTGGCGGTTGGTGACGTATGCCGGGCTCAGAGCCTGGATACCCCACTCGCCGAACGAAACCTCGGTGCCGCCCGTAGCAGCGCCGGAACGACCCGGGTGGTGCTGCTTACGGTGCTTTACTCGACGTGGGATAAGCATTTAAGCCTGTCCTCCTTCTACAGCGGCCGGAGCCGCCTCAGCTGCCGGAGCTTCAGCAGCAGGAGCTGCGTCAGCGGCCGGGCGGTCGTTGCGACGACGGCGGTCACCACGGTCAGCGCCACCCGGGCGGCCGCCACGATCGGACCGGGGTCCACGGGACGGTGCGGCAGCAGCCTGTGCGGCCAGTTCCTTCGCGGTGACGTCACCCTTGTAGATCCAGACCTTCACACCGATGCGGCCGAAGGTGGTCTTGGCTTCGTAGAAGCCGTAGTCGATGTTCGCGCGGAGGGTGTGAAGGGGCACACGGCCTTCGCGGTAGAACTCCGAGCGGGACATTTCAGCGCCACCCAGGCGGCCCGAGCAGGCGATACGGATGCCCTTGGCACCTGCACGCTGTGCGGACTGCATGGCCTTCTTCATCGCACGGCGGAATGCCACGCGTGAAGTCAGCTGCTCTGCAACGCCCTGGGCCACAAGCTGGGCTTCCATCTCGGGGTTCTTGACCTCGAGGATGTTCAGCTGGACCTGCTTGCCGGTGAGCTTTTCGAGCTCGCCGCGGATGCGGTCTGCTTCAGCTCCACGGCGGCCGATGACGATGCCGGGACGTGCCGTGTGGATGTCCACGCGGACGCGGTCACGGGTGCGCTCGATCTCGACCTTGGCGATGCCGGCGCGCTCCATGCCCGTGGACATGAGCTGGCGGATGCGGATGTCTTCGCGAACGAAGTCCTTGTACCGCTGTCCGGCCTTGGTGCTGTCAGCGAACCAGTGCGATACGTGATCGGTGGTGATGCCGAGTCGGAACCCGTGCGGGTTTACTTTCTGTCCCACTTAGCGAGCCTCCTCTTTCTCCGGGGTAGCGACTACCACGGTGATGTGGCTGGTGCGCTTCTTGATCTGAAATGCACGACCCTGGGCACGCGGCTGGAACCGCTTCATGGTCGGGCCTTCATCAACAAACGCTTCGCTGATGATGAGGTCGCCTTCGTCAAACGCCACGCCGTCGCGGTCCGCGAGGACCCGGGCGTTGGAGATTGCTGACTGAACTACCTTGAATACCGGCTCCGAAGCTGCCTGCGGGGCAAACTTCAGAATTGCCAGAGCCTCATTCGCTTGCAATCCACGAACAAGGTTGACGACGCGCCGGGCCTTCATAGGCGTTACGCGGATGTGGCGCGCAATTGCCTTGGCTTCCATTGCTTTCCTTCTCTCGTCTTTGACGTAAACGCAGGCGCCTAGCGGCGCTTGCCCTTACGGTCGTCCTTGACATGGCCGCGGAATGTCCGCGTGGGAGCGAATTCGCCGAGCTTGTGCCCGACCATCGACTCAGTGACAAACACCGGGATGTGCTTGCGTCCGTCGTGTACGGCGATCGTGTGTCCGAGCATGTCGGGGATGATCATCGAACGGCGGGACCAGGTCTTGATGACGTTCTTGGTGCCCTTTTCGTTTTCCCTGGCTACCTTCACAAAGAGGTGCTGGTCAACGAAAGGACCTTTTTTCAGGCTGCGTGGCATGTGTCCAGGCTCCTATCGCTTGTTCTTGCCAGTACGACGGCGACGCACAATAAGCTTGTCGCTCTCTTTGTTGGGGCGGCGGGTGCGGCCTTCACGCTTACCGTTCGGGTTGACGGGGTTACGTCCACCGGACGTCTTACCCTCACCACCACCGTGCGGGTGGTCAACCGGGTTCATGGCGACACCACGGACGGTCGGGCGGACGCCCTTCCACCGCATACGGCCGGCCTTGCCCCAGTTGATGTTCGACTGCTCGGCGTTGCCCACCTCGCCGACGGTTGCGCGGCAGCGCACGTCAACGTTGCGGATTTCGCCGGAAGGCAGACGCAGCTGGGCGAAGCGGCCTTCCTTGGCAACAAGCTGGATGGATGCGCCGGCGGAACGGCCCATCTTGGCGCCGCCACCGGGACGCAGTTCAACTGCGTGGATGACAGTACCCACCGGGATGTTGAGCAGGGGCAGGTTGTTACCGGGCTTGATGTCAGCACCGGCACCGGCCTCAACTACGTCGCCCTGGGAGAGCTTGTTGGGAGCGATGATGTAACGCTTGGTGCCATCAACGTAGTGCAGGAGGGCGATGCGAGCCGTGCGGTTCGGATCGTACTCGATTTCGGCAACGCGGGCGTTGACGCCGTCCTTGTCGTGGCGACGGAAGTCGATCAGACGGTACTGGCGCTTGTGTCCGCCACCCTTGTGACGGGTGGTGATCTTACCGGTGTTGTTACGGCCGCCCTTTTTGGGCAGCGGACGTACCAACGACTTTTCCGGCGTCGACCGCGTGATTTCGATAAAGTCCGCTACGCTCGAGCCACGACGGCCCGGGGTAGTCGGCTTGTACTTACGGATTCCCATAATTTATTTCCTCGTTAAAGTGGTCTCCGCTACGCGAGCGGACCGCCGAAGATGTCGATGGTGCCTTCTTTGAGGGTGACAATCGCACGCTTGGTGTTCTTGCGGGTACCCCATCCGAATTTGGTGCGCTTGCGCTTACCGGCACGGTTGATGGTGTTGATCGATTCGACCTTGACGGAGAAGATCTTCTCCACGGCCAGCTTGATCTCGGTCTTGTTCGAACGGGGGTCCACCAGGAAGGTGTACTTGCCCTCGTCGATCAGGCCGTAGCTCTTTTCCGACACGACGGGTGCAAGCACGACGTCGCGGGGATCCTTGATGGTGGCTGCACTCACTTGGCATCCTCCTCGTTCTTAGCTGCCTTAGCGGCAACGAATGCGTCGTAAGCAGCCTTGGTGAAGACAACGTCATCAGAGACGAGAACGTCGTAGGTGTTCAGCTGGTCTGCGTACAGAACGTGAACGCCGGCGAGGTTGCGCACGGACAGTGCAGCAACGTCGTTATCGCGCTCGATGACGACCAGCAGGTTCTTGCGGTCGGAAACACCGCGGAGCGTTGCCAGGGCAGTCTTGGCGGACGGCTTGGTGCCTTCAACCAGTTCTGCGACAACGTGGATGCGACCGTTGCGGGCCCGGTCAGACAGTGCGCCGCGCAGTGCAGCAGCAATCATCTTCTTGGGGGTGCGCTGGCTGTAGTCACGCGGGGTGGGACCGTGGACAACGCCACCGCCGGTCATGTGGGGAGCACGGATGGAACCCTGACGGGCGCGGCCGGTGCCCTTCTGCTTGAACGGCTTGCGTCCTGCACCGGAAACTTCAGCGCGGGTCTTGGTCTTGTGGGTTCCCTGGCGGGCAGCAGCGAGCTGGGCAACGACAACCTGGTGCAGCAGCGGCACGTTGGTCTGAACGTCGAAGATCTCTGCAGGCAGGTCAACCTGGACAGTGTTAGCCATTGAACTAGGCTCCCTTCACGGCGGTGCGTACGAAGACGACCTGGCCACGGGCACCGGGAACGGCACCCTTGATAAGGAGCAGCGACTTCTCGACGTCGACCGCGTGAACGGTGAGGTTCAGCGTGGTGTGACGAACGGCGCCCATGCGGCCGGCCATTTTCATGCCCTTGAAGACGCGGCTCGGGGTGGATGCGCCACCGATTGAACCGGGCTTACGGTGGTTCTTGTGGGCACCGTGGGAAGCGCCAACGCCGTGGAAGCCGTGACGCTTCATGACACCGGCGAAGCCCTTACCCTTGGTGGTCCCGACGACGTCGATCTTCTGGCCGGCTTCGAAGAGCTCCACGGAGAGCTCCTGGCCCAGCTCGTACTCGGCAGCATCTGCGGTACGAAGTTCGACGACGTGGCGGCGAGGCGTGACGCCTGCCTTTTCAAAGTGACCAGCCAGCGGCTTGGTGACCTTGCGGGGATCGATCTGGCCGTAGCCGATCTGAACGGCGACGTAGCCATCAACTTCTGCGTTGCGCAGCTGGGTGATGACGTTCGAGTCTGCCTGGACCACAGTGACGGGGATGAGCTTGTTGTTCTCGTCCCAGACCTGGGTCATGCCGAGCTTCGTGCCCAGCAGGCCCTTTACGTTACGGGTTGCGGTCATAGTCTCTCAGCACCTCCCTACAGCTTGATTTCGATGTTCACGTCAGCCGGCAGGTCGAGACGCATGAGCGAGTCAACAGCCTTCGGCGTGGGATCGATGATGTCGATAAGACGCTTGTGTGTGCGCATTTCAAAGTGCTCGCGGCTGTCCTTGTACTTGTGCGGAGAGCGGATAACGCAGTACACGTTCTTCTCCGTCGGCAGCGGCACGGGGCCAACTACCGTTGCGCCTGCGCGCGTGACCGTCTCAACGATCTTCCGTGCTGAAACGTCAATGACCTCGTGGTCGTAT
The DNA here is from genome assembly GCF_059414985.1 of Arthrobacter sp. SAFR-044. Classification (NCBI taxonomy): domain Bacteria; kingdom Bacillati; phylum Actinomycetota; class Actinomycetes; order Micrococcales; family Micrococcaceae; genus Arthrobacter; species Arthrobacter sp. SAFR-044. The sequence goes on from NZ_JBPFDN010000002.1 coordinate 292,529, forward strand.
GACTTCAGCCGGATGCGGATTTTTTGTCCCGCCATGTCGCCTGACTCTCTTTCAGTCTGTGCTTCCCCGGTTTAGGGCTGCCCTGTTCACTTACTCGTTGTATGGCTGCCGAAGCATTTGAGGTCGTAACCACCATCCGCCGCACAAACTGAATCCGGATAAATCCGGGTTCCTCACCTTGCCGGCGCAACCGACCCCCGCGGTCGGGCGTGTCGCGCTGAACACGCATACAAATCCGCAATTCCATTGGGGTGGGTTATGTTTGGTCTTCAACTTGGACCCTGCACCCGGCATTATCCGGATCGGGACGCGAAGAAGCGCTTGAACAACTCATCTAGTATGCCGGAAAAGCCCCGCAGATGCGAATTGGCCCCTGTCCGTCCCCCTCACGGACCATTGCAGCGAAAAGAAACGGGCTGGATGATAGGGGGATGACCCTGGAAGGCACTGAATCGGTGACGGAACTGGCCGGGCGCGTGCCGCCGTCGTTCACTCTGGGCGTCGCCGCCGCGGCGTTCCAAATCGAAGGCGCGCTGACAGCCGGTGGCCGCGGACCCTCAGGGTGGGACGCTTTTGCGGAGAAGCCCGGCGCCATCCTGGACGGGCACTCCCCCGCAGTGGCGTGCGACCACTACAACCGGCTGCCGGAGGATATTGCGCTGCTCAAGGAGTTGGGCGTCGACTCCTACCGGTTCTCGCTTTCCTGGCCGCGCATCCAGCCCGACGGCCGGGGCGGTTTGAACGCCGAAGGCCTGGACTTCTACGACCGCCTCATCGACCAGCTCCTCGACGCCGGCATTTCCCCCATGGCCACCCTCTACCACTGGGACACCCCCTTGCCGCTGGAACACCGTGGCGGCTGGCTGAACCGCGACACTGCCGAAAGGTTCGGCGAGTACGCCCGAGCCGCCGGTGAGCGGTTCGGGGACCGGGTGGACCAGTGGGTCACCCTCAATGAGCCCGTGTCGGTCACCCTTAACGGATACGCACTGGGGGTCCATGCGCCGGGGCGCCGGTTGATGTTCGATGCCCTTCCCGCCATCCACCACCAGCTCCTGGCGCACGGGCTGGGCGTGCAGGCACTGCGGGCGGCCGGAGTGGCGGGCGGCGTTGGCCTGACCAACCTGCACTCCCCCGTCAGGCCCGCCACCCGGAAGATCGGCGACCGACTCGTGGCGCACCTCTACGACCTCCTCATGAACAGGCTCTACGCTGATCCCGTCCTGCTGGGGCGGTACCCAAAACTGCCCGTGTACGCCAAGCCCTGGCTGCGATCAATCGGCAAGATATCCGATGCCGATCTGAGGACCATCCACCAGCCCCTCGACTTCTACGGGCTCAACTACTACTTTCCGGTGAAGGTGGCCCTGGGGCCAGGCATCACCCCCATGCCTGCGGACATGCACAAGGAAATAGCCAAGCTGCCTTTCCACGAAGTGGGTTACCCCGAGTACGGCAGCACGGGCTTCGGGTGGCCCGTGGCACCGGAGCACCTGGGCGTCCTGCTGCAGGAAATGCGGGACCGGTACGGACAGGCCCTCCCGCCGATGTACATCACCGAGGGCGGCGCGAGCTTCCCTGAGCCCGACAGGGTTTCAGAGACGCTGGAGGACACGGACCGGGTGGAGTACCTGGCTGCGCACCTTGGAACGGCACTTGAGGCCATTGCGCCGGGCGGCATAGCGGAGGGCGTGGACCTGCGCGGCTACTACGTCTGGACGCTCATGGACAACTTCGAGTGGGCCGCAGGTTACTCGCAACGTTTCGGGCTGGTGCATGTGGACTTCGACTCGCTGGAGCGGACCCCGAAGCGGTCCTTCTACTGGTACCAGGCGCTGTCCCGGGCGCGGCGCCAGCGCCAGGACTAGCCGGCCGTTTCCCTGCCTGTGGCCACTGGCAGGTCACTGGTGCCCCAGGACAGTGAGGAAGATCAGCACGCAGTTCAGCCCGACGATCAGGGTGGCGCTGGTCCAGCCGGCGAACCGGAGCGCCTTCGAGTCCGCGTGGATGCCCATCACCTTGCGGCTGCCAGTGAGGCGGATCAGCGGGATGAGCGCAAACGGTATGCCGAAACTCAGGAGCACCTGGCTGAGGACCAGGGCCAACGTAGGTTCGATGCCTGCGCCCAGGACCAACAGGGCGGGGATCAAGGTGATGGTGCGGCGGATCAGCAGCGGAATCCTCACCTTCAGGAGGCCGCCCATGATGGTGGCCCCCGCGTAGCACCCTACCGAGGTGGAGGCCAGGCCCGAGGCCAGCAGTCCCACAGCGAATACGACGCCGATGACCGGCCCCAGTGCCGACGTCACGGCAGCGTGCGCACCAGCGATGGTGTCGGTCCCCTCCACCCCGCGGAGGCTGGTGGCGGCAAGCAACAGCATGGCAATATTAACGATTCCGGCCAGCAGCAGGGCTCCGGCGACATCAAACCGGGTAGCCCGGATTAACCGCGTCCTGACCGCCGGATCTTCCGAGAAACCGTGCCGGTCCCGGGCCAGGGCGGAGTGGAGATAGATCGCGTGCGGCATGACAGTGGCACCAAGCATGCTGGCCGCGAGCAGGACGGTGTCGGTTCCCTCGAACCGCGGCACGAGGCCGGCAAAGGCACCACCCGGATCGGGCGGCGCGACGAACAGGCCCGAGACAAACCCGACGGCGATGACGCCGAGCAGGGTCAGAATGGCGAGCTCAAAGGACTTCTGGCTCCGGTGCGACTGCAGCGACAGCAGCACCATGGACGCCAGGCCGATGATGAACCCGCCCGTCAGCAGTGGCAAACCGAACAACAGGTTGAGCGCCACGGCCCCGCCAATGACTTCCGCCATATCCGTGGCCCCGGCAACGACCTCAGCCTGCACCCAGTAGGCACGGCGCCGCCCGGTTCCCAGGCGTTTGCCGAGGATTTCCGGCAGGCTCATTCCCGTGGCCAGACCCAGCTTGGCTGACTGGTACTGGATCAGGACGGCCATGCCATTCGCTGCCACCAAAACCCAGACGAGCAGGTACCCGAAATTCGCCCCGGCAGTCAGGTTCGCCGCCACGTTTCCCGGGTCCACGTACGCGATGGCGGCAACGAAGGCCGGCCCGAGCAGCAGAAGGCGGGACCAGACTCTGGTGGTGGCGGATTCCGCCGCCAATGTTGAAACAGCCATCACGTGTCCTCGTCGTTGCGGGCATCAATAAGACGAGGATACCGCCAATTTAGGCATACCGAAAAGTAGGAATAAGGCGTGCCAGCAACCGGAGCTGCAACTGCCTGCTATTGGTTCCTGTTTGCCCTGTTGATCCGCTTGGCCCGGTCAATCTCGTGCCGGAAATTCCTTTTGACCCAGAACACCCCGGCCACGACGGCCACCGCGATGATCAGGAAGATAAGCCATCCCATGATGATCTCCTTTCAGTGCTGCAACAGTATCAGTGGCCCCCTCCAGGCAGCAGGTGCAGAGTCCGGCTAAAAAGGGGCAAAAGGAAAGCCCCGCTGCTTGAAGCAGCGGGGCTTTCGTTCGGATTCAGCGCGGGCCGGGGCCCGACGGATCCTTGATCAGCAAGTACTACTTGATGATCTTGGTAACGCGCCCCGAACCAACGGTGCGGCCGCCTTCGCGGATAGCGAAGCCGAGGCCCTCTTCCATAGCGATGGGCTGGATGAGCGCAACGGTCATCTCAGTGTTGTCGCCAGGCATAACCATTTCCGTGCCCTCGGGCAGGGTGATAACGCCGGTTACGTCCGTGGTACGGAAGTAGAACTGCGGGCGGTAGTTGGAGTAGAACGGGTTGTGACGTCCGCCTTCGTCCTTGGAGAGGATGTAGACGTTGGCCTCGAAGTCGGTGTGCGGGGTGATGGAACCCGGCTTGACGACAACCTGGCCACGCTCGACATCGTCGCGCTTCAGACCGCGGAGCAGCAGGCCACAGTTCTCGCCGGCCCATGCTTCGTCGAGCTGCTTGTGGAACATCTCGATACCGGTAACCGTGGTCTTCTGGACCGGGCGGATGCCGACGATCTCGACCTCGGAGTTGATGGCGAGGGTTCCACGCTCGGCGCGGCCCGTAACAACGGTGCCACGGCCGGTGATGGTGAAGACGTCTTCGATCGGCATCAGGAACGGCTTGTCACGGTCACGTACGGGGTCCGGAACGGACTCGTCGACAGCAGCCATCAGGTCCTCAACGGACTTGACCCACTCGGGGTCGCCTTCCAGGGCCTTCAGGCCTGAAACGCGGACAACCGGAGCGTTGTCGCCATCGAAGCCCTGCGAGCTGAGGAGCTCACGAACTTCCATTTCGACGAGGTCGAGGAGTTCCTCGTCGTCGACCATGTCAGCCTTGTTCAGCGCGACCAGCAGGTAGGGAACACCAACCTGGCGGGCCAGCAGAACGTGCTCGCGGGTCTGAGCCATCGGGCCGTCAGTAGCGGCAACCACGAGGATTGCGCCGTCCATCTGGGCAGCACCGGTGATCATGTTCTTGATGTAGTCAGCGTGGCCGGGGGCGTCAACGTGTGCGTAGTGACGCTTCTCGGTCTGGTACTCCACGTGGGAGATGTTGATGGTAATGCCGCGCTGACGCTCTTCGGGTGCAGAGTCGATCGACGCGAAGTCACGCTTCTCGTTGAGAGTCGGGTACTTGTCGTACAGCACCTTGGAAATGGCGGCCGTCAGCGTCGTCTTACCGTGGTCAACGTGACCGATGGTGCCGATGTTGACGTGCGGCTTAGTCCGCTCGAACTTTGCCTTTGCCACAGGTTCCTCCTAGAACGTTTTCAAATGACATACCCTCCTGCCGCTCTTGTCGCGGCAGAAACTCAGGTAAGTCTACTTGGGGGGCTTTGGATTGGTGAAATTGCAGATTCAGGAACTAATACTAATCCCCTGAGCCTGTTCGTGCAGGGGCCGGAATCCGGCCGGATGGGTCCGGCCGGCCCGGCCACCTGCACCGGCCACGCTGTCCGCTGGCAGACAGCGCAACCGAGGTGTTCGCTTCGAAAGTCCGGAAGGACTACTCGCCGCGGGACTTCTGGATGATCTCGTCGGCAACTGCCTTCGGGACCTCGGCGTAGCTGTTGAACGTCATGGAGTACACAGCACGGCCCTGGGTCTTCGAGCGCAGGTCACCGATGTAGCCGAACATGCCGGACAGCGGAACGTGCGCACGGATGACCTTGACGCCCTGTGCATCTTCCATGGACTGCATCTGGCCACGGCGGGAGTTGAGGTCACCGATAACTTCACCCATGTATTCCTCAGGGGTGCGGACCTCGACATCCATCAGCGGTTCGAGCAGCACCGGGTTCGCCTTGCGTGCAGCTTCCTTGAAAGCCATCCGGCCGGCGATCTTGAACGCCATTTCCGAGGAGTCAACATCGTGGTACGCGCCGTCGATCAGCGTGGCCTTGATGCCAACAACCGGGTAGCCGGCCAGGACGCCGTCGTTCAGTGCATCCTGGATGCCCGCGTCAACAGACGGGATGTACTCGCGGGGAACGCGGCCACCAGTGACCTTGTTCTCGAACTCGTACAGCTCGCCCTCGGCGGTGTCCAGCGGTTCGATGGCGATCTGGATCTTTGCGAACTGACCCGAACCACCGGTCTGCTTCTTGTGCGTGTAGTCGTGGCGTTCGACGGCGCGCTTGATGGTTTCGCGGTAAGCAACCTGGGGCTTGCCCACGTTGGCCTCAACCTTGAACTCGCGGCGCATGCGGTCCACCAGGATGTCCAGGTGGAGCTCGCCCATGCCGGCGATGATGGTCTGGCCGGTGTCTTCGTTGAGGGACACCTGGAAGGTGGGGTCCTCAGCGGAGAGCTTCTGGATGGCGGTGGAGAGCTTCTCCTGGTCACCCTTGGTGTTCGGCTCGATGGCAACCGAGATCACGGGCTCCGGGAAGCTCATGGACTCGAGCACAATCTGGTTGTTGGCATCGCACAGAGTGTCACCCGTGGTGGTGTCCTTCAGGCCGATGGCTGCGTAGATGTGGCCTGCGGTAGCGCCCTCAACGGGCATTTCCTTGTTGGCGTGCATCTGGAACAGCTTGCCGATGCGCTCCTTCTTGCCCTTGGTGGAGTTGACCACCTGGGCGCCTGCTTCCACGTGACCGGAGTACACGCGGATGAAGGTGAGCTGGCCGAAGAACGGGTGGGCAGCAATCTTGAACGCCAGGGCCGAGAACGGCTCTTCGGCGGAAGGCGCGCGGGTCAGTTCCTTCTCTTCGTCGCGAGGATCGTGACCGACCATCGGGGGGACGTCGAGCGGGTTCGGCAGGTAGTCCACCACTGCGTCGAGCATGGGCTGAACGCCGCGGTTCTTGAAGGCAGAACCGCAGAAGATCGGGTAGAGCTCGGAGTTGATGGTCATCTTGCGGATGCCGGCCTTGAGCTCGTCGATCGAGATCTCTTCACCCTCGAGGTACTTCTCCATGAGTTCTTCGGAGGACTCAGCGACGGTCTCAACGAGGTTCGCGCGGTATTCCTCAGCCTTTTCCTGAAGGTCAGCCGGGATCTCGCGGATCTCGTACTTGGCACCCATGGTGACGTCACCCTTGGCATCGCCGGGCCACACCAGGGCACGCATGTAGAGCAGGTCGACGACGCCGATGAAGTCGTTCTCAGCACCGATGGGCAGCTGCATGACCAGCGGCTTGGCGCCGAGGCGGCTGATGATGGTGTCTACGGTGAAGTAGAAGTCAGCACCGAGCTTGTCCATCTTGTTGACGAAGCAGATACGCGGGACGTTGTACTTGTCAGCCTGGCGCCATACGGTCTCGGACTGCGGCTCAACGCCTTCCTTGCCGTCGAAGACGGCGACTGCACCGTCGAGGACGCGCAGGGAGCGCTCAACCTCAACCGTGAAGTCCACGTGGCCCGGGGTGTCGATGATGTTGATCTGGTTGTTTTCCCAGAAGCAGGTCACGGCGGCAGACGTGATGGTGATGCCGCGTTCCTTTTCCTGTTCCATCCAGTCAGTGGTCGAAGCGCCGTCGTGCGTTTCGCCGATCTTGTGGTTCACACCCGTGTAGAACAGGATGCGCTCGGTGGTGGTGGTCTTGCCGGCATCGATGTGGGCCATGATGCCGATGTTGCGGACCTTACTAAGGTCAGTAAGCACGTCCTGTGCCACGGGGTCTCCTTTTGGGATGGACTACACGTTCGCCGCCGGCTCGGTTGAGCCGGCGGCGACCGGGGAGTATTACCAGCGGTAGTGTGCGAAGGCCTTGTTGGATTCGGCCATCTTGTGGGTGTCTTCGCGACGCTTCACAGCGGCACCGAGACCGTTGGACGCATCCAGGATTTCGTTCTGGAGACGTTCGGTCATCGTCTTTTCGCGGCGGGCCTTGGAGTAGCCAACCAGCCACCGCAGGGCGAGTGCGGTGGAGCGGCCCGGCTTGACCTCAACCGGAACCTGGTAGGTGGCGCCACCGACACGGCGGGAGCGGACCTCGAGGGAAGGCTTGACGTTGTCCATGGCCTTCTTCAGGGCTGCAACGGGGTCGCCGCCGGACTTGGCGCGTGCGCCTTCGAGTGCACCGTAGACAATGCGCTCTGCCGTGGACTTCTTACCGTCAACGAGTACCTTGTTGATGAGCTGGGTTACCAGCGGGGAACCGTATACCGGATCCGAAACGAGCGGCCGCTTGGGGGCCGGACCCTTGCGAGGCATATTACTTCTTCTCCATCTTTGCGCCGTAGCGGCTGCGGGCCTGCTTACGGTTCTTCACACCCTGGGTATCGAGGGCGCCACGGACGATCTTGTAGCGGACACCCGGGAGGTCCTTAACACGACCACCGCGAACGAGCACAATGGAGTGCTCCTGCAGGTTGTGGCCAACACCGGGGATGTAGGCGGTAACTTCCACGCCGCCGTTGAGGCGCACACGTGCCACCTTACGCAGAGCCGAGTTCGGCTTCTTCGGGGTGGTGGTGTAGACGCGGGTGCAAACACCGCGGCGCATGGGGCTGCCCTTAAGCGCGGGAGCCTTGGTCTTTGAGACCTTAGGCGTGCGGCCCTTACGGACCAGCTGGTTAATCGTAGGCACTCTCGTGTTCTCCGTTTTATCCGGAGTGGCTGTTTCCGGCCACTCTCCTGTTGCGTTGCCCCGCCGCCCGGGCCCTGAAGGGAATCTCCATGGCGGCGAAGGCGAAGCCTTAATAGTCGGATCGCACACCGGCACGGAACGTACATTCCTGCAGTTCCCTAGGCATGCAAAAATGTGGCATACGTTGCACAAGAACCCTGCAAACCGGAAACGTCGCTCTGGTCCAGCTTTTCAGCTGATACCGGCGCACTCATCCACTGCCACAATAACAATTGGTAACAAGTCTAGCACGGACGGGCTCCATGCCTTAATCGGGGCCTCTCCCCCGGTCGATTGCTCCGTACTTGTCGTTATGGGCCACCAGAACGACAAGTACGGAGCAATCGATGTTTAAACGGGGATGGTCCCCCACCTTTCGGTGCGGGACCATCCGTCGTCAGGCTTACGCGTCAGCGGAAGTCGTTGCCCAGGTCGTAGTCATCCAGCGGGATGGCGTGGAACTCGGGAGCTCCGTCACCGCCCAGGGTGTCGTACGAGAAGTCACTGAATGCGCTGGGGCCGGTGAACAGGTTGGCCTTTGCTTCCTCAGTGGGCTCCACGGTGACCTCGGTGTAGCGCGGGAGGCCCGTGCCGGCCGGGATCAGCTTACCGATGATGACGTTTTCCTTCAGGCCGAGCAGCGGATCGCTCTTGCCTTCCATGGCCGCCTGCGTCAGGACGCGGGTGGTCTCCTGGAAGGAAGCTGCGGACAGCCAGGACTCGGTGGCCAGCGACGCCTTGGTGATGCCCATGAGTTCAGGACGTCCGGAAGCCGGAGTCTTGCCCTCGGACACAACGCGGCGGTTGGCGTCCTCGAAGCGGCTGCGCTCGGCGAGCTCGCCGGGCAGCAGGTCCGATTCGCCGGACTCGATGACCGTGACGCGGCGCAGCATCTGGCGGACGATAACCTCGACGTGCTTGTCGTGGATACCAATACCCTGGCTGCGGTACACGCCCTGCACTTCGTCCACAAGGAACTTCTGTGCCGCACGCGGACCCATGATGCGCAGGACCTGCTTGGGGTCGACCGGGCCGTTGATCAGCTTCTGGCCAACGGAGACATGGTCGCCGTCTTCGATCAGCAGGCGTGAACGGCGGAGGACCGGGTAGGCGATCTCTTCCGTTCCGTCATCCGGGGTGATGACCAGGCGCATCTGGCGCTCGGACTCTTCGATGGTGATGCGGCCGGCTGCTTCAGCAATCGGGGCAACACCCTTCGGAGTACGGGCTTCGAAGAGCTCCTGGATACGGGGCAGACCCTGGGTGATGTCGTCGCCACCGCCTGCGGAAACAGCACCACCGGTGTGGAACGTACGCATGGTCAGCTGGGTACCGGGTTCACCGATGGACTGTGCGGCGATGATGCCCACGGCCTCGCCGATGTCCACGGTCTTGCCGGTGGCCAGCGAACGGCCGTAGCACAGGGCGCAGGTACCGACGCTGGACTCACAGGTGAGTACGGAGCGGACCTTGACCTCGGTGATGCCTGCCTTGAAGAGCTCGTCGATGACCACGTCGCCGCAGTCGGTGCCGGCGGCTGCGAGGACGTTGCCCTCGGAGTCCACGACGTCGACAGCGAGGGTACGTGCGTAGGCGCTGTTCTCGACGTTCTCGTCCAGGACGAGCTCACCGTTGGAATCGGCGACGGCGATGGGCGTGACCAGGCCGCGCTCGGTGCCGCAGTCCTCTTCACGGACGATGACGTCCTGCGAAACGTCCACCAGACGACGGGTCAGGTAACCCGAGTTGGCGGTACGCAGCGCGGTATCGGCCAGACCCTTACGGGCACCGTGCGTGGCGATGAAGTACTCCAGCACTGACAGGCCCTCACGGTAGGAGGACTTGATGGGGCGCGGGATGATTTCACCCTTCGGGTTGGCCACCAGGCCACGGATACCCGCGATCTGGCGGACCTGCATCCAGTTACCACGTGCACCGGAGGACACCATGCGGTTGATGGTGTTCATCGGGGACAGGCTCTCACGCATCACGGAAGCGATGTCGTTGGTTGCCTTGTTCCAGATCTCGATCAGTTCCTGGCGGCGCTCGTCGTCGTCGATCAGGCCCTTGTCGTACTGGCCCTGGATCTTGGCGGCGCGCTCCTCGTAACCGGCAAGGATTTGCGGCTTGGCAGCCGGAACCTCGATGTCGGAGATGGCGACGGTGACGCCTGAACGGGTGGCCCAGTAGAAACCGGCATCCTTCAGGTTGTCCAGCGTTGCCGCGGTAACAACCTTGGGGTAGCGCTCGGCGAGGTCGTTAACGATCCGGGACAGTTCGCCCTTGTCGGCAACGGCTTCAACCCACGGGTAGTCCTCGGGCAGGGTCTGGTTGAACACAACCTGGCCCAGGGAGGTCTGGACGAGCGCCGGCTGGCCGGGCTCCCAACCTTCCGGAGCTTCCCAACCGGCGTAGGGGACGAACCCTTCAAGCCGGATCTTGACCTGCGAGTTCAGGTGCAGCTCGCGTGCATCGAACGCCATGATGGCTTCCGATACGGAAGAGAAGATCCTGCCTTCGCCGGCTGAACCCTTCCGCTTGGTGGTCAGGTGGTACAGGCCGATGATCATATCCTGCGAAGGCAGGGTGACCGGGCGTCCGTCAGAGGGCTTCAGGATGTTGTTCGAGGACAGCATCAGGATCCGGGCTTCGGCCTGGGCTTCGGGGCTCAGCGGCAGGTGGACTGCCATCTGGTCGCCGTCGAAGTCGGCGTTGAACGCGCCACAAACCAGCGGGTGCAGCTGGATTGCCTTGCCTTCAACAAGCTGCGGCTCGAACGCCTGGATGCCCAGGCGGTGCAGGGTAGGTGCACGGTTGAGCAGCACCGGGTGTTCGGTGATGATCTCTTCGAGCACGTCCCAGACCTGCGGGCGGTAGCGCTCCACCATCCGCTTGGCCGACTTGATGTTCTGGGCGTGGTTGAGGTCAACCAAGCGCTTCATCACGAACGGCTTGAAGAGCTCCAGGGCCATCTGCTTGGGCAGGCCGCACTGGTGCAGCTTCAGCTGCGGGCCGACGACGATGACCGAACGGCCGGAGTAGTCGACGCGCTTGCCGAGGAGGTTCTGGCGGAAACGGCCCTGCTTGCCCTTGAGCATGTCGCTCAGGGACTTCAGCGGACGGTTGCCAGGTCCGGTGACCGGGCGGCCGCGGCGGCCGTTGTCGAAGAGGCTGTCAACAGCTTCCTGAAGCATGCGCTTCTCGTTGTTGACGATGATCTCCGGAGCACCCAGGTCAAGCAGGCGCTTGAGGCGGTTGTTGCGGTTGATCACGCGGCGGTACAGGTCGTTGAGGTCGGAGGTCGCGAAGCGGCCACCGTCCAGCTGGACCATGGGGCGCAGTTCCGGCGGGATCACCGGGACGGCGTCGAGGACCATGCCAAGCGGGCTGTTGTTCGTGGTCAGGAATGCGTTGACCACCTTCAGGCGCTTGAGGGCGCGGGTCTTGCGCTGGCCCTTGCCGTTGGCGATGATGTCGCGCAGCAGGTCGGACTCCGCCTGCATGTCGAAGTTCTCGAGGCGCTTCTTGATGGCCTCGGCACCCATGGAGCCTTCGAAGTACATGCCGTAGCGGTCCCGCAGCTCGCGGTACAGGCCCTCGTCACCTTCGAGGTCGGCGACCTTCAGGTTCTTGAAGCGGTCCCAGACCTGCTCGAGGCGCTCGATGTCGGCGTCGGCACGCTTGCGCACGTTGGCCATCTGGCGGTCGGCGGAGTCGCGGGCCTTCTTCTTGTCGGCAGCTTTGGCGCCTTCGCCCTCGAGGCGTGCGATTTCGCCTTCAAGGTCGCGGGCAATCGCGGCGATGTCGCCGTCGCGGTTGTCGATCAGCTGCTTCTTCTCGATGTCGTGCTCAACCTGCAGGTTGGGCAGTTCCTCGTGGCGGGCAGCCTCGTCGACGCTGGTGATCATGTAGGCAGCGAAGTAGATGACCTTTTCGAGGTCCTTCGGGGCCAGGTCAAGGAGGTAGCCCAGGCGGGACGGAACACCCTTGAAGTACCAGATGTGCGTGACCGGGGCGGCCAGCTCGATGTGGCCCATGCGCTCACGGCGGACCTTGGCGCGGGTGACTTCAACGCCACAGCGCTCACAGATGATGCCCTTGAAGCGCACGCGCTTGTACTTGCCGCAGTAGCATTCCCAGTCGCGGGACGGGCCGAAGATCTTCTCGCAGAAGAGGCCGTCCTTCTCGGGCTTGAGCGTGCGGTAGTTGATGGTTTCCGGCTTCTTAACCTCGCCGTACGACCAGCCGCGGATGTCTTCCGCGGTGGCGAGGCCGATCTGCATGAGGCCGAAGGAGGATTCGCTGGACATATGGTCCCTGTTCTCTCTTGTTCTCTAAATTCTGAAGTCTTGGTGCGGGATGAGGGAGGGGGCGTTCGACGGCGGGTGCGCACCCGCCGTCGAACGCTTACCTGCTAAACCTCTTCTACGGAGCTGGGCTCTGCGCGAGACAGATCGATGCCCAGTTCTTCCGCAGCCGTGAAGACTGCGTCATCAGAGTCACGCATTTCAATTGTGGTTCCGTCCGTGGAAAGAACTTCCACGTTCAGGCACAGCGACTGCATTTCCTTGATCAAGACCTTGAAGGATTCGGGAACCCCCGGCTCGGGGATGTTCTCGCCCTTGACGATCGCTTCGTAGACCTTCACACGACCGTGGATGTCATCGGACTTGATCGTGAGGAGTTCCTGGAGGGTGTAGGCGGCGCCGTAAGCTTCGAGCGCCCACACTTCCATTTCACCGAAGCGCTGGCCACCGAACTGTGCCTTACCACCCAGCGGCTGCTGCGTGATCATGGAGTACGGGCCGGTGGAGCGTGCGTGGATCTTGTCGTCCACCAGGTGGTGGAGCTTCAGGATGTACATGTAGCCGACCGAGATCGGATCCGGGAACGGCTCGCCGGAGCGGCCGTCAAACAGGCGGGTCTTGCCCGAGGAGTTGATCAGGCGGTCACCGTCGCGGGTCACGTTGGTGGAATCCAGCAGGCCCGTGATTTCCTCTTCGCGGGCGCCGTCGAACACCGGCGTTGCAACAGTGGTGGGACCACTCTCGCGCGGCAGGTTGGGCAGCTGCTTGACCCACTCGGGCTCGCCTTCGATCTTCCAACCGGTCTTGGCAACCCAGCCGAGGTGCGTTTCGAGCACCTGGCCCACGTTCATTCGGCCCGGAACACCCAGCGGGTTCAGGACGATGTCAACGGGCGTGCCGTCGGCAAGGAAGGGCATGTCCTCGATCGGGAGGATCTTGGAGATAACACCCTTGTTGCCGTGGCGGCCGGCGAGCTTGTCGCCGTCGGTGATCTTGCGCTTGGCGGCCACGTAGACGCGGACCAGCTGGTTCACGCCCGGGGGCAGCTCGTCGTCGTTGTCGCGGTCGAAGACGCGCACGCCGATGACGGTGCCGGACTCGCCGTGGGGAACCTTCAGGGAGGTGTCACGCACTTCGCGGGACTTCTCACCGAAGATGGCGCGCAGCAGGCGCTCTTCCGGGGTCAGCTCGGTTTCACCCTTCGGGGTGACCTTTCCGACCAGGATGTCCCCTGCTTCAACCTCGGCACCGATGTGGATGATGCCGCGCTCGTCCAGGCCGGCCAGGACTTCCTCGGACACGTTGGGGATGTCACGGGTGATTTCCTCGGCACCAAGCTTGGTGTCGCGGGCATCGATCTCGTGCTCCTCGATGTGGATGGAGGAAAGGACGTCCTCGGCAACGATGCGCTGCGAGAGGATGATGGCGTCCTCGAAGTTGTGGCCTTCCCATGACATGAATGCCACGAGCAGGTTCTTGCCCAGTGCGAGCTCACCCTGGTCCGTTGCCGGGCCGTCGGCGATGATGCCGCCAACTTCCAGGCGCTGGCCTTCGTTGACCAGGACGCGGTGGTTGTAGCAGTTGCCCTGGTTGGAGCGGGCGAACTTGTTGATGCGGTAGTTGGTCTCGGTGCCGTCGTCGTTGAGCATGATGACGAGTTCGGCGGAAACCTCGGTGACCACACCGGCCTTCTTGGCGATGACAACGTCACCGGCGTCGACGGCGGCGGCGCGCTCCATGCCGGTGCCCACGAACGGGGCCTCGGAACGGACCAGCGGCACAGCCTGGCGCTGCATGTTGGCACCCATGAGTGCGCGGTTTGCGTCGTCGTGCTCCAGGAACGGGATCAGGGCGGTAGCCACGGAAACCATCTGGCGCGGGGAAACGTCCATGAACTCGACGTCCTCGGCCGGAACCAGGACGGGCTCGCCTCCACCACCGCGGGCACGGACCAGGACGGTCTCTTCGGCGAACTTCTTGTTCTCGTCCAGCGGGGCGTTGGCCTGGGCGATCAGGACCTCGGCCTCGTCGTCGGCCGTCAGGTACTGGACGTCGTCGGACACGACGCCGTCCTTGACCAGGCGGTACGGGGTCTCGATGAAACCGAACGGGTTGATACGTCCGTAGGAAGCCAGCGAACCGATGAGGCCAATGTTCGGGCCTTCAGGGGTTTCGATGGGGCACATGCGTCCGTAGTGGGACGGGTGCACGTCACGGACTTCCATGCCGGCGCGGTCACGGGACAGACCACCGGGGCCAAGGGCCGACAGGCGGCGCTTGTGGGTCAGGCCCGAGAGCGGGTTGTTCTGGTCCATGAACTGCGACAGCTGGGAGGTTCCGAAGAACTCCTTGATGGCTGCAACCACAGGGCGGATGTTGATCAGGGTCTGCGGCGTGATGGCCTCGACGTCCTGGGTGGTCATACGCTCGCGAACAACGCGCTCCATGCGGGACAGGCCGGTGCGGACCTGGTTCTCGATGAGCTCGCCGACGGCGCGGATGCGGCGGTTGCCGAAGTGGTCGATGTCATCGATTTCGACGCGCAGGTCCACTTCCTGGCCATCGCGGGTGCCCTTGATGGTCTTCTCGCCGGCGTGCAGCGCGACCAGGAACTTGATCATGGCCACGATGTCTTCAACATGCAGGACCGAAGCTTCCTTGTCGCCAAGGGAGCGGTCGATGCCCAGCTTCCGGTTGATCTTGTAGCGGCCAACCTTGGCCAGATCGTAGCGCTTGGAGTTGAAGTACAGGTTGTCCAGCAGCGACTGGGCAGCCTCGACGGTGGGCGGCTCGCCCGGACGCAGCTTGCGGTAGATGTCCAGCAGGGCGTCTTCGCGGGTTTCGGTGGCGTCCTTCTCCAGGGTTGCCCGCATGGAGTCGTACTGGCCGAACTCTTCGAGGATCTGGCCTTCGGTCCAGCCCAGGGCCTTCAGCAGGACGGTGACGGACTGCTTGCGCTTGCGGTCGAGGCGGACGCCGACCTGGTCGCGCTTGTCGATCTCGAGCTCGAACCATGCACCGCGGGACGGGATGATCTTGGCGGTGAAGATGTCCTTGTCGCTGGTCTTGTCGGCGGCGCGCTCGAAGTAGGCGCCCGGCGAACGGACCAGCTGGGAGACGACGACACGCTCGGTGCCGTTGACGACGAAGGTGCCCTTCTCGGTCATCAGCGGGAAGTCACCCATGAACACGGTCTGCTGCTTGATTTCGCCCGTGTTGTTGTTCATGAACTCGGCCTTGACGTACAGCGGAGCCGAGTACGTTGCGTCCCGGTCCTTGCACTCGGCCATGGTGTACTTGGGGTCAGCGAACTCCGGATCGGAGAAGCTCAGGGACATGGTGCCCTGGAAGTCCTCGATCGGGGAGATCTCTTCGAAGATGTCCGACAGGCCGGACGTGGTGGCGACGCTGAGATCGTTTTCTTCGACAGCCTTTGCCACGCGTGCCTGCCAGCGCTCATTGCCGACCAGCCAGTCAAAGCTGTCTGTCTGCAGGGCAAGCAGATTCGGAACGTCAAGGGGTTCGTGAATCTTTGCGAATGAGAGCCGGCGAGTGGCACCATCAGTGCTGTCGGCAGTGTTAGCGGTTTCGTTATTAGAGGTGCTCGAGGCGACCAAGAGGGATCCTTCCACAGACCTTCAGGCGTTTTCAGATCTCCCCCGCTGTGCACCCTGCGGAGTGACTCCGCAGCGCTACCATCCGGTTCCGCTATATGACCCGGGGCCTGGACTGACTATGCTGTGACCGTTGTTACGGCACGTTGATTGCCAGCTGCCAGGCAAAGCCCACCGCTATATGAAGGCTGAAGGTAAACAGGGAAGACGCAAATATCTACGATACGGCAAAACAACCTACATGTCTACCCCACATCCCGCCGGAATGCAAGCACCTTGTTTCGGGCCTCGGTACGCGAGGAGGCTGGCCGGCCTCAGAGCCGCAGCGTAACGCCCTCCGCCGTGCAGGTTCCGGCGTTTGCGAACACGGCATCCCGCACCGCGTCCTGGGATTCCTGGGACGGCCTGCCCCCGGATCCCGCCGCCGAGGAGTGGTCGATGGCCAACAGGCTCAGCGACGTGAACAGCCCCCGCAGGTCTCCGGAGACCGTATCCTTCGCGTCCTGGGCCTTTGAGTAGATGTCCTCGTAGCCCTTGGAGTCGGTGGGGGAAACCGCGGCGTAGGCCGCCACCAGCTTGTTGAACAGTTCGCAGGCCCCCCTGGTTCCGCCCGCCCCAGCCGCTGCACCGGTACTTCCCGGCCCGGTGGAGGCAGCAGGGCTGCCGGCTTCCGGCCCATGGACCGAGGTCGACGGCGGTCCCGCTGGCTGGGTGGATTCCGCCGGCGCGGGTGCTGACACCGAGCAGCCCGCCAGTGTGCCGCCCATCAGTGCCACGGCGATGGCCGCCGCAGAAAGCTCCTTCTTCACGATCCCGCTCCGTCCGTCCCGGCCCCGGACCTGGTGTCCCCTTGCAAAGCGCGTCCCCTGCACAGCCTCGCCTTCCACCCTACGCAAGCGGCCGCCGTCGTACACAACGCGCCGGTGGGGACCCCTCCCCTGCCCCGCCGCAGAATCCGGCCGCAGGAATGCCGCGGCAGGAATGCACATAGCGCTTCCAGCGTTTGAATAGTTGGGTGACCAGGCTCACGATAGCCTTGGTGGCTTAGACCGAAACCGGACTGAAAGTGGTAACCATGGACAACTCTCCCCACAACAATGACGTTGTCATCCTCGGGGCCGCACGGACCCCGCAGGGCCGGATCAACGGCCAGCTCTCCAGTCTCACGGCTGTGGACCTGGGTGCGCACGCCATCAAAGCTGCCCTGGGATCCAGTGGCGTCGATGCAGCGGATGTGGAGGCCGTCATCATGGGCCAGGTCCTGCAGGCAGGCGCCGGCCAGAACCCCGCGCGGCAAAGCGCCATCGGCGCCGGCATCGGGTGGAACGTGCCTGCCGTGACCGTCAACAAGGTATGCCTTTCAGGCCTGACCGCCGTGATTGACGCAGCCCGGATGATCCGCGCAGGCGAGGCTGCCGTGGTGGTGGCGGGCGGCCAGGAGTCGATGAGCCGGGCGCCGCACCTGCTTCCGGGATCACGCCAAGGGTGGACATACGGGTCCATCCAGGCGCTGGACGCTGCAGCCCACGACGGGCTGACCGACGCCTTCGACGGGGAGTCGATGGGCCTGTCCACCGAGACGCGGAACCTCTCGCTGGGCATCGACCGCACTTCGCAGGACAACATTGCCGCCCAATCGCACCAACGCGCGGCGCTTGCGGCTAAGAACGGAACGTTCGACAGCGAGATCGCACCCATCAGCGTCAAGCAGCGCAAGGGCGAGCCCTTGGTGGTGGACACCGATGAAGGGGTCCGCCCCAATACCTCGATCGAGTCCCTGGCCGGCCTGCGGGCTGCCTTCGTCACTGACGGCACCATCACCGCCGGCAACTCCTCTCCCCTGTCCGACGGCGCCGCCGCCCTGGTCCTCACTTCCCGCGGCTACGCGGAGGAACACGGGCTGGAGTACCTCGCGGTGGTCGGGAAGCCGGGGCAGGTGGCCGGGCCTGACAATTCCCTGCATTCCCAGCCCTCCAACGCCATCATGAATGCCCTTGGCAAAGCGGGGTGGAGCACCGCCGACCTTGACTTCATCGAGATCAACGAAGCATTCGGCTCGGTGGCCGTGCAGTCCCTCAAGGACCTGGACTACCCGCTGGAGAAGTGCAACCTCCACGGCGGCGCCATCGCCCTGGGTCATCCGATCGGTGCTTCAGGTGCCCGGCTGGCCGCCCACGCTGCGCATGAGCTGAAGCGGCGCGGGACCGGCAAGGCTGCCGTATCCCTCTGTGGCGGAGGCGGGCAGGGCGAAGCCCTCCTGCTGTACCGCGACTGATGGCGGGTCCATCCGGAAACGGAGCGGACGGCGTCGGACGGGAACGGTTCCTGGCCGACGCCGCAGCCCGTGGCCTGCACGTTGACGTGGTGGAACGGCCCGCAGCGAAGAGCCTCGAAGAGGCTGCGGACATCCTGGGTATCTCACCGGCGGACATCGTCAAGTCCCTGGTGGTCAAGCACAAGGACGGGACGTTCCTCTTCGCGCTCATCCCGGGCGACCGGCAGATTTCGTGGCCAAAGCTCCGCGCCCTGGTGGGAGTGAACAAGCTGTCTTTGCCGCCCGCGGGGACTGCACTGGAGGCCACGGGCTACGAGCGGGGCACCATCACGCCGCTGGGCAGCACCACCGCCTGGCCCGTCTATGCCGATGCCAAGATTACCGGGCGGCGCATCTCCATGGGCGCCGGGGCGCACGGCTACAGCGCGTTCGTGGACGCCGACGCGCTCACCGCGGCCCTTGGCGCCGTGGTGGCGGACATCAGCGACCCCGGCTAAGCAGGACTTCGCGATATTAAAGCAGGAAACCCCGCCCAACTGACTCGCAGTGGGACGGGGTTTCCGAAGGAAAAGGCGTTGTTACTTGAGGGTAACGGTGGCGCCTGCAGCCTCGAGCTGCTCCTTGGCCTTCTCGGCAGCTTCCTTGGTGGCGCCTTCGAGAACAGCCTTCGGTGCGCTGTCAACCAGGTCCTTGGCTTCCTTGAGGCCGAGGGAGGTGATGGCGCGAACTTCCTTGATGACTGCGATCTTCTTGTCACCGGCAGCTTCGAGGACGACGTCGAAGTCGGTCTTCTCTTCAACCTCTTCAGCAGCAGCGCCGGCGGGGCCAGCAACTGCAACAGCAGCGGCGGTAACTTCGAAGGTCTCTTCGAAGAGCTTGACGAACTCGGAGAGCTCGATGATGGTCAGTTCCTTGAAAGCTTCAATGAGCTCTTCGTTGCTGAGCTTCGCCATGGTAGGCGTCCTTCCTGTTGTGGTGTCCGGGCGGCGCGGGGCCGGACGGGCACCGGAGTCTGGTGTGGGTAAGAGAATTAGTTCTCTTCGGCAGCGGGAGCTTCGGCCGGAGCCTCTGCTTCAGCGGCGGGAGCTTCTTCAGCGGCGGGCGCTTCGGCAGCTGCCGGTGCACCGTTCTCTTCTTCAAGCTTGAGGCGCAGTGCGTCGATGATGCGTGCAGCTGCGGCGGCGGGTGCCTTGAGGACGCCTGCAACCTTGGCGAGCTGCAGCTCGCGGGACTCGAGGGCAGCCAGTGCGGCTACCTCGCTGGCGTCCAGCGCCTTGCCCTCGAAGTAACCGGTCTTGATGACCAGCTGCTTGTTGGCCTTGGCAAAATCCGTCAGGCTCTTGGCAGCGGCAACTGCGTCACCCTTGATGAACGCGATTGCAGTGGGGCCGGCAAGCTGGCCGTCGAATGCTTCGACGCCGGCTTCCTTGGCTGCAATGGCGGTCAGGGTGTTCTTGACGACCGCGAACTTGGTGTCCTGGCCGAGAGAAACACGCAGCTGCTTGAGCTGTGCAACGGTGAGCCCGCGGTATTCGGTCAGGACAGCGGCGTTCGATTCCTTGAAATCGTTAGTGATCTCAGCTACTGCTGAAACCTTGGTAGGCGTTGCCATAACCCTCCTTCCGGGGATAGTGCCGGTATTCGACGGTCCCCGCTCAAGAGAGCTAAAACTAAAAACGCCCCGCGCAGATGCACGGGGCTTGGCTCAACACGGTTATACCGCGGAACTTTGCTTCGTTCACCTGCGCCGGCCGCCCTGCGTTGAGGGTCCTTCGTCCGGAAAGCCACTGTGGTCCCCTGCGCACAACTACAGAATTGAGCCATGTACAGGAGAGTGGATTTCCAACAACCGACGGTCTTTGGTACTCCCAGCTTACGCGAGGCACTGCCGGTCCGCCAAATTGGCGCTTAGCTGGTGCTGGTATGCAGCGTGGGGAGCTCTTTCTGCCAGATCCCCGTCACGCCGGCCGTCTGGAATCCCAGCTGCTTGTTGACCGTCAGGAGGTACCGGTTCTCCGGCGCATTCCAGGTGTAGATGATGCGTGCGTCCGGGAACTGCTCGCTGAGCCGTTCCATGTTGGCCACCTTGATCAGGAGCCCGAGCTTGTTGCCCCGGTGTTCCTGCAGGACCAGGGTATCGTCCTGGAACACCACGTCAGCCCGGTGCGCCAGGACCGTGATCGTGGTCAGGCCCACCAGTGATCCGGTGGCGATGTGCTCAACGGCGGTGACCACTGTTCTCCTGCCCTGCGCGATGGCGACGTCCTCCGCCTCACGCAGGATGCCGCCGTCGAACACCATGTCCTGTTCAATCGGCGCGTCCAGGGACGGGTCAACGTCGGCGCCGGCCTGGTTTTCGAGCGCGGCCACGGCCTCCAACCAGCGGTCCGGGCAGCGGTCCGTCCAGTGGTGCAGCCGGTACCTGCCGTTGTTGGCTTCCTCGGCTTCAGCCTGGAGGTCGGCCACCAGCTTGGTGTCCAGGGGCAGGAGGCAGGAGCTGAACTGCTCGATGTGCTGCAGCGTGTATCCGGTCTTCTGCGCGAACTCCACTTCGCGGCTCTCCAAGGGCACAAACCCCTGCCCGGAGCCGGGTACCAGTTGCGCCCGTTCAAACTCGTGCAGTGACGCGCCCGGATGGTTGGTGTCCACCAGGATCATGGTGCGGCCTTCACCCCTGGCCAGCTGTTCGGCCGCCTCAAGCAGGCGGCGCCCCACCCCCTGCCGCTGGAACTCGGGCAGGATGTCCAGGGTGAGCTCGGCGAGGTCCAGGTGATCGGTCAGGGGCAGCGCAATATCAACCGTGCCCACAATCGCGCCGTCCACCTTCGCAACGAGGATCAGCTGGCGCTCATACGGGTCCGCGAACTCAAGCAACTTTTCCTGGGCGCCGTAGGCAAGATCGTCGCTGCCCCAGGTCTGCATGCGCACCTTGCGGCCCACCTCCACGGCGGCGAGGAAGTCCGCTGCGTCCGGGGTGTCCAGTGAGTCGGGAATATACAGCTGCTCGATCTTCACGTCTATTGCCATGCGGGCATCATCCCAGCCGTTTCTGCCACTCACCTTCATAGCCGGCGGGCCTGAATCCAAGGGCGGTATTTATCGCCAGCATATGCTGGTTTTCGCTGGCATTCCACGTCAGGACCGAGCGCGCCGCGGGCCATCTGTCCGGGACCCTGCGGAGGTTTTGAAGCTTGATCAGCATGCCCAGCCGGTGCCCCCTGTGCCCGGCGGACACCAGGGTGTCCTGCTGCAGCACGGTTGCCGGGACCCCGGGGCGCCAGTTGAGGACCGTGTAGGCCACCAGCTCGCCGGTGGACCGGTCCATGGCGGCCGCCACCAAAGCCTGGACCCCGCTGCGGGCGAGCGTTTCCTCGTTGCGGCGGACCCTGGCTGCGTCCCAGAGCTCGCCTTCCCAATCCATCCCCGCCGTGGGTACGTCCGTGCTCATGCGGGCGTTGAGGACGGCGAAGCTGTCCACCAGTTCGTCAGGGCAGGCGTCGTCCCATCCCATCAAGGTGTAACCGCCCGCGTGGGCAGCTGCCTCGGCTTCCAGCTTCTCCAGCCGCTCCGGCGGCACCGGTAGGGAAAGCCTGCTGGACGTCTCCACCTGTTCCAGCTCATATCCGAGGGCCACGGCAAAGGCAGTGGCGGCGTCATCTGCGGGCAGGCTTCCTGCCCCGGATTTGGCCGCTTGCCGCGGCCCGTCGCCGTCCAGCAGTGTCGCCGGGAGTTCGAAGTAACCGTCCAGGGAGGTACGGCCGTTGTCCCGCGCCACCTCCTCGGCGTACTGGAGCAGCTGGCGTCCCAGGCCTCGCCGTCGGTAGGACGGAACCACCAGGACACCGATCCCGGCCGTGCTGGTGTTCTCGCGCAGCGGCAACGTTACCGAACACATGCCCACGGTTTCCGGGCCAAGCCGGCCAACAAAGAGGTGCCGCGCCTCGTACTCGGTGCCGCGCCAATGCTCCACTTCCTCGGCAAAGGTGTAGCCGCGGTCCAGGTCACCCCAGGTGTCGAGCTCATGCGCCCTCCGCATCGCCTCGCAGTCCCGGAAGTCCTGGTAGCCGTCCGCGGCGTCCGCGGCAGGCGGAACAACGACGGCGGAAATCACCAGGGCGTTCGGCTGCGTCATCCCCTCAGCCTAGCCAGCGGTGGACAGTTGGCGGGGTCTGCGCAAGGAAACGATGTGTTAACGATGAAGGGACCGCCCGGCTGGCAGCCGGACGGTCCCTTCAGATGTGCCTTAGAAGCACGGGATGCTGATGAGGACTATGCCTCGGTGAGCACCTTGGTGACGTTGGGGTCCACGGAGATGCCGGGGCCGAACGTGGTGGCAACGGTTGCCTTCTGGATGTAGCGGCCCTTCGCAGCGGACGGCTTGAGGCGAAGCACCTCTTCCAGTGCTGCTGCGTAGTTCTCGGCCAGCTTGACGGCGTCGAAGGATACCTTGCCGATGATGAAGTGCAGGTTGGAGTGCTTGTCGACGCGGAAGTCGATCTTTCCACCCTTGATGTCGTTGACGGCCTTGGTGACGTCGGGGGTCACGGTGCCCGTCTTCGGGTTCGGCATCAGGTTACGCGGACCCAGGACCTTACCGAGGCGGCCAACCTTGCCCATGAGGTCAGGGGTGGCAACGGCGGCGTCGAAGTCGGTCCAGCCGGCGGCGATCTTTTCGATCAGGTCGTCAGAACCAACGAAGTCGGCGCCGGCTGCGATTGCGGCCTCAGCCTTGTCGCCCGTTGCGAAGACCAGGACGCGGGCGGTCTTGCCGGTGCCGTGGGGCAGGTTGACCGTGCCGCGGACCATCTGGTCAGCCTTGCGGGGGTCCACGCCGAGGCGGAAGGCGACCTCAACGGTGGCGTCGAACTTGGACGGGTTGGTGTCCTTGGCCAGCGTTACTGCCTCGAACGGTGCGTAGTGCTTCTCCGCGTCGATCTTGGCGGCTGCTGCCTCATATGCTTTGCTGCGCTTTGCCATGCTGCTTATTTCTCCTTGTGCAGTTGTGGTCTGCGGACCGCGCTGGGCCCTGCCACAGTCGGTGATCCGGTTCGTTATCCGGCCCGGATGACCAACATTTCAATTTTTTTGGTGCCGGTGTCCCGGCGGTGCCGCCCGTCGTCGTCAATTACCCAACGCTGGACAGCGGTAAGGGTGTTAGCCCTCGACGGTGATGCCCATGGAGCGGGCGGTGCCGGCGATGATCTTCGCTGCGCCTTCGAGGCTGGTGGCGTTGAGGTCTTCCATCTTGGTGGAGGCGATCTCGTTGACCTGGGCCTGGGTCAGCTTGGCAACCTTGACGGTGTGCGGGGTGGATGAACCCTTGGCAACGCCTGCAGCCTTCTTGATGAGCTCTGCAGCCGGCGGGGTCTTGGTGATGAACGTGAAGGAACGGTCCTCGTAGACCGTGATCTCCACGGGGATGACGTTTCCGCGCTGGGCTTCCGTCGCAGCGTTGTACGCCTTGCAGAATTCCATGATGTTGACACCGTGCTGGCCAAGCGCAGGACCGATCGGCGGGGCCGGGTTGGCGGCACCTGCCTGGATCTGCAGCTTGATGAGGCCGGTGACCTTCTTCTTGGGAGCCAATGTAGGGTCCTTCTCTCAATAACGTCCTGGGGCACAGGAGCGTGCCTCAGGTTTGTGGCCGCCATGGCGAGGCGGCCGGCCGTTCCGGAGCTGCTAAGCGGGCGGCGCCGGAACGAATTCTAGGATTCTCAGATCTTGGTGACCTGGTTGAACGCCAGGGTGACCGGCGTTTCGCGCTCGAAGATGGAGACCAGCACCACGAGGGTCTGGGATTCGACCTTGATCTCGGAGATGGTGGCGGGAAGGGTCTCGAACGGGCCTTCCTTGACGATGACGGACTCGCCAACCTCGAAGTCGACGTCGACGGGGGCCTGGTGCTGCTTGTTGACCGGCTTGCCCTTCTCGGCCTGCTCTTCCTCGAAGACAGGGGCGAGCATGGAGAAGACCTCGTCAAGGCGCAGCGGGACCGGGTTGTGGGCGTTGCCCACGAAGCCGGTGACGCCGGGGGTGTGCCGGACGGCACCCCAGGAAGCGTCCGTCAGGTCCATGCGGACCAGGACGTAGCCGGGGATGCGGACGCGGTTGATCACCTTGCGCTGGGCGTTCTTGATCTCCACGACTTCTTCCATGGGCACCTGGATCTCGAAGATGTAATCTTCCATGTCCAGGGTCTGGATGCGGGTTTCAAGGTTGGCCTTCACGCGGTTCTCGTAACCGGCGTAGGAGTGGATGACGTACCAGTCACCCTCCTGGCGGCGCAGCTTGGCCTTGAACTCCTCTGCGGGGTCCGCTGCTGCGGTGGCTGCCGCGGCGGCAAGGGCGTCTGCGGGCTCGTCTTCACCGTCGGCGTCTGAAGCGTCGGCGTCAGCTTCTGCAACGTCGGAGGCGGCGTCGTCGGATTCGGGCGTGGAGGACTCAACCTCGGACTCTTCACCGGCTTCTGCCGTGACGTCCGGGGATTCTTCCAGCCCAGTCTCGGTTACCTCGAGCTCCTGCTCAGACACTTGGTCTCCTGCTTCCTCATTGCCTAACATGCCTATTTAAATGGCTCAATTCCGCACGCCGGCGCTTCCTTCCGGTTACCCCGGTGAATCACGCGGCCTGCGGACCGTGCAGCCTTAGCTGTCCTTGGAGCCGGTACCGCCAAAGATCCAGCTGACAGCGGTTCCGAAACCAATGTCCAGCAGGCTGACGATGACCATCATGATGGCCACGAACACCAGCACCACGAGCGTGTAGTTGATCAGTTCCTTGCGGGTGGGGGCGACAACCTTCTTCAGTTCGCCGATGATCTGGCGGACAAAAAGTGCAATGCGGGCGAAGAAGTTTGCCTTGGCTTCCTTCTTAGCTGGGCGGCCCTTGGAGCTGCTGGCAGCTGTTTCGGTCACCTGGTCCTCGCTCATCTTTGCAATGGTGGATTACCCGGCCCTGATCAGAACCATGGTTGCTGCGCCTGCTCCGGGCTTTCGCCCGGAGCAGCTTGCGCAGGGCAGACAGGACTCGAACCTGCAACCTGCGGTTTTGGAGACCGCTGCGCTACCAATTGCGCCACTACCCTATGGAGTGAATTCCACTCTTTGATGGCCGACACCAGCTTGAACTGGGGCGCACGCCATCATCTGTGTTTCAACACCGGTGAACCAGTCTACGCAAGAACTTCGCGTAGGTAAAACCAGCCCGCCCCGGTCCAACCGAAGTCCGGTTCGAAACGTGCTGCGCCAGGCAGTCATAAATCAAAACCGGCACCCCGGAGGGTCCGGTGAACAGCATAGAGTAGAACTCGTCGAATCCCACATTCCAGCCTCCCGGCTGCAAGCGAAGAACGGACCTGCCAATGCCTTCCGCCCGCGTTTCCCAACGCATTTCCGCAATTGCCGAATCCGCAACCCTGGCCGTTGACGCCAAGGCCAAGGCGCTGAAGGCAGCTGGCCGGCCGGTTATTGGCTTCGGTGCGGGCGAACCGGACTTCCCCACCCCGGACTACATTGTCCAGGCTGCCATCGAGGCGGCGGGCCAGCCCAAGTACCACCGCTACTCCCCCGCCGGCGGTCTTCCCGAGCTGAAGAAGGCAATCGCAGAGAAGACCCTGCGCGACTCCGGCTACACCGTGGATCCCTCGCAGGTGCTGGTCACCAACGGTGGCAAGCAGGCCGTCTACAACACCTTCGCCACCTTGGTGGATCCGGGGGACGAAGTCCTCGTCCCCGCCCCGTTCTGGACCACTTACCCGGAGGCCATCCGCCTGGCCGGCGGCGTGCCCGTTGACGTTTTCGCCGGGCCTGAGCAGGACTACCTGGTGACCATTGAGCAGCTAGAAGCAGCCGTGACGGACCGGACCAAGATCCTGCTGTTCGTCTCGCCGTCGAACCCCACCGGCGCTGTCTACTCCCCCGAGCAGGTGGCGGAGATCGGCAAGTGGGCCGCGGCCAAGGGCTTGTGGGTGGTCACCGACGAGATCTATGAGCACCTGACCTACGACGGCGTCCCCTTCACCTCCATCGCCACCGCTGCCCCGGAACTGGGCGACAAGGTGGTCATCCTCAACGGCGTTGCCAAGACCTACGCCATGACCGGCTGGCGGGTGGGCTGGATGATCGGCCCGGCAGACGTCATCAAGGCGGCCACCAACCTGCAGTCGCACGCCACATCGAACGTGTCCAACATCATGCAGATTGCCGCCCTCGCCGCCGTGTCCGGCCCGCTGACCGCGGTCGATGAGATGAAGGTGGCGTTCGACCGCCGCCGCAAGGCCATCGTCGCGGGGCTGAATGCGATTGACGGCGTGGAATGCCCGACGCCGAAGGGCGCCTTTTACGTATACGCGGACGTCCGTGCGCTGCTGGGTAAGGAATTCCCCACCGCGTCCGGCACCGCCACGCCGCAGACCTCCGCGGAGCTGGCCTCGCTGATCCTCGACGAGGTTGAGGTGGCTGTGGTTCCGGGCGAGGCGTTCGGCCCCTCCGGCTTCCTGCGCCTCTCCTACGCCCTGGGCGACGACGACCTCGCCACCGGGGTGCAGCGCCTGCAGGACTTCCTGGGCAAGGCCCAGTAACGCCTCATCACCTTTCGCAGGAAAAACCAGAACGCCCCATCACCAAGTGATGGGGCGTTCTGGTTTAAGGCCCGAAAGGTGATGGGGCGTTCTGGTTTAAGGCCCGAAAGGTGATGGGGCGTTGGAGATATAGGGGCAGGAGGTGATGGGCGGCTAGAGGAGGCGGCGCTCCGCGGCCCACTTGGTGAGTTCGTGGCGGCTGGAGAGCTGGAGCTTCCGCAGCACTGCCGACACATGGGTCTCCACGGTCTTGATGCTGATGAAGAGTTCCTTGGCCACTTCCTTGTAGCTGTAGCCCCGCGCGATGAGCCGCATGACTTCAAGTTCGCGGGCCGAGAGCTTGTCCAGTTCGTCATCGGCAATATCGGCGGGGGCAGTGCCGAAGGCGTCCAGGACAAAACCGGCGAGGCGGGGAGAGAAGACCGCATCGCCGCCGGCCACCCGGAACACGGCGTCGGTAATTTCGGCGCCGGAGATGGTCTTGGTGACATAGCCGCGGGCTCCGGCGCGGATCACGGCGACGACGTCCTCCGCTGCATCGGAGACGCTCAGTGCCAGGAACCGGGTGCTGGACAAAAGCGCGGCGGAGCCTGCGATGACTTCGCGGCCGCCGCCCCCCAGCCCGCCCGGCAGGTGGACGTCCAGGAGGACGACGTCGGGCCGCTGCTGGGCAATCACGGCGATGGCCTGCTCAACGGTGGCAGCCTCCCCCACCACCTGGATGCTGGCGTCAAGGTCGGCCTTCAGTCCGGACCGGAAGATGGCGTGGTCGTCCACGATGACCACCCGCACGGAGTTTGGCCGGCTGGCGCCTCCGGCACCTGTTCCCTGTCCACCTGTTCCCTGCGTTGTGGTCATGATTTTCCTTCCGCGTGTTCTGCGGCGGCCGGCAGCCGGAGGCGGACCTCGGTGCCGTCGCCGGTGCTGAGGATGGCGGCGGAGCCGCCGTGCCGTTTCATCCTGCCGATGATTGATTCCCGGATGCCGAGCCGGTCCGCCGGTACATCTCCCAGTTCAAAGCCCGGTCCCCTGTCCTTGATGAAGATCTCGGCCTGCCCGTCGGACGCTTCAAGGTAGACCGAGACCGTCCCGCCACCGTGCCGAGAGGCGTTGAGCATGGCCTCCCGGCTTGCCTGGACCAGGGCCTCGTGTGCCTCGGTCATGGCGGCGTCACCGACAGTGACCACCTCCACGGCGTTGCCAAGCAGGTCCTCCACTTCGCCGGCAACAGCCTTGACCCGGTCTGAAAGCTGCCCGCTTTCGCGGCCTGGATCCTGGAACAGCCAGCCGCGCAACTCGCGTTCCTGGGCACGGGCCAGGCGGACGACGTCGTGCTCGTTGCCCGCCCGCCGTTGGATCAAGGCAAGGGTCTGCAGCACCGAATCGTGGAGGTGGGCGGCGATCTCGGCACGTTCCGTTTCCCGGATCCGGCCGGCGCGCTCCGCTTCCAGGTCGCGCCAGAACTTCAGTGCCCAGGGCAGCAGGACCAGCACCACCCCGCCCAGCACGGCCACAGAAGCGAGCAACGCGAGCCAGGTTTGCTCCCACGAGCCCGAGCCGGAGACCATCACCAGGACCCCGGCCACCACCAAAGCCAGGCCGGCTGCAAGGCGGCCCCATCCGCCGGCCTGGTTTGCCTTGGTCTTGTCCATCAGCCCGGCGCGGCGGGTTTCGTCCAGCTGCATCCACGCGATCGAGGCGCCGCCCAGCACAGCGGCAGCCGGGATCAGCGTTCCGAGGGACACATCCACGCCCAGCAGCTGGGCAATCATGATGCCGGCCACCAGCAGGAGCCCGCAGCCCAACAGGATTTCCTTGCCATACCGCATTCCGCGCGCGCGGAACCAGGGTTGTCCGGGAGGCGCAGCCTCACCGTCCGGGACGGGACCGGCGGCACCTGCCGGGGTTCCGCCGTCGGCCGCCTTTCCTTGGGCGGGCTGGCTCACCGCCGGGGCAATGGGCGACGCCGGGCGGCGGGCGTTGCGGCGGGCAGCCTCGTCCGCCGTGGGCACCATGATCCAGAGCCAGGCATAGAAGACCAGGCCCGCCCCTCCTGCGAAGGACGCCAGGACCATGCCCACGCGGACGTTCTTCACCGGCCAGCCCAGGTGCGCGGCAAGGCCTGAGCATACCCCTGCAATGACACGGTCGCTGCTCCGTGCCAGGGGCGGCCGCGCCGGAAGGGTTGTCATGGGTCAATCCAAACACGGATCAGGGTTGCCCGGACCGCATACGCCCGCTTCCCGGGGACAGCTCAGGGACGGTTCAGGGTTTCCCCCAGTAGAGCGCCAACCGGCCTGAACGGGAGGATCGAGGTATGAACTCGCAGACCCCCTCCCCCGACGACGAACACCCTGCCGAACCCCTTCCCGACGGGCTGCCCGGCACGAACAGCGAGCGGCCCACCGAGCCGCTGCCGTCCTCCGCCTCCACGCCTCCGGACCCCGCCCCGGTCCCACCTGCGGATCAATCCCAGCGCTACGCGTTCCAGGGCAGCCCCGCCCCGGCGCCGTCCACCGACTTCTTCGGCTGGATCCGCAGCAACGGCATCTACCGCGGCAACGACCGGTGGATCGGCGGCGTCTGCAGCGGCATCGCACACCGGCTCGGTGTGGACCCCATTATTATCCGGGGCGTCTTCATTGTCCTGACCCTCCTGGCCGGCATCGGCGTACTCCTGTACGGCCTGGCCTGGGCCTTCCTTCCCGAACCTGACGGCAGGATCCATGTCCAGGAAGCCGGCGCGGGCCGCTGGTCCAGCGGTATGACGGGTTCCCTCATCGCCACGGTCCTGGGACTCACCGGCCTGGGCGGAGGCTTCTGGGGCTGGAGCCACAACGGCCTGAGCGGCCTGCTGTGGACGCTCTTCTGGGTGGGCGGCGCCATCTACCTGATCTACTACCTCTCACAGCGCAACAAGGCCCACCCCACCATCGCCGGCCACGGCACCGCGGCCCCCGACGGGACCTATCCGATGGGGAGCTCCGGCCCGGCCCACACCTCAACGTTCTCCGCAGGCACCGCTTCCGGTCCGGTCCCCGCCGCCCCAGGCACCGCAACACCCCCGTACGGCAGCGGCACCGCCGGCACGGCGGGCAGGGCGGGCACGGGCCGCTACGGCCAAGGCGGCTACAGCCCTTCCGGAATGCCATCCGCTCCCGGCGAAGGCGCCCCCGGCGGAGCCGGCGGCAGTGGCGGCACGTCTCCCGGCGGACCCGGCAGCGGCGTACCGGGCAGCAACGGCTACCCCGCCCCGTGGGTCCCGCCGCTGCCGCCAAAGCCCCGGCCGTCCGGTCCCGGCGCTCCGGCAGTCGCCATTGCAACAGGACTCGCACTGCTGGTGGGCGGTGGACTCAAGGCGCTCGATGCCGCGAACATCATCGACCTGGGCGGCTCGGCCAACGCCATTGTGTGGGCCAGTGCCGCAGCCGTCCTGGGGCTGGGCATCATGGTGGCGGGCTTCCGCGGCCGGACCGCAGGCATCCTGAGCCTCTTCGCAGTAATCGCACTGGTCACCGGTGGCATCTACAACACCTTGAACGACGGCCGGATGCGCTTCCAGCAGGTCGACTGGAACCCGGCCAGCATCGAGGAGGCGCGCGGCGGCATCGACATCACCGCCGGGCGGGGAACGGTGGACCTCACGGACCTCTCCCCCACCGCCCCCCTGACGTCCGACGTCGTGGTTCCCCTGGACATCACCGCCAGCAACGTGACGGTGGTGATCCCGCAGAACGTGCCCGTGGACATCAAGGCGGACATGACCATGGGGAACCTGAACGAAGCCAGCGGCCAGCGCGGTGGCACCACCACCCGTGAAAGCACCTACAACACGGACAAGCCGGGCAACCACCTGGTGGTGCAAATCGACGGCACCTTCAGCAACGTCACCATCCAGGAAGGCAACTGACATGGACAACAGCAACATTACGACGACGGCGGGCCAACACCCTGCCGGACCGGCACCCGCCAGGGTGGGCACGGTGGTGTGGGGACTGATCGTCCTGGCGCTGGCTGCACTGATCATCGTGGCGCAGCTGGGCATCGTGACCCTCAACGGCACCTACGTCCTGATCGGCCTCATGATCGGCGCGGGCGTGGCCCTGGTGGTGGGCGGCCTGCTCTCAGCCCGGAAACGTGACAACGAACCAACTACAGGGAAGTCTTGAACCATGGATAAGTTCTTCAGCATCGTCAGGGGCTTCGGCCTGAAGCGCGGCCCCGAGCGGTGGCTTGGCGGGGTTTGCGGCGGCATCGCTGCCAAGCTCAACGTGGACGTCGCGTTCGTCCGTATCGCCTTCCTGCTCTTCGCGCTGCTTCCGGGCCCGGCCTTCGTGTTCTACGTCCTGGCGTGGGTGATCCTTCCGGACCAGCGGAACGAGATCCCGCTCCAGACGTTCCTGGACCGCCGGTCGCTTAACAGCTGACCCGTCCGGCTCACGCCGGCAGGCCCGAGCCCCCGTCCCGTGAATCCATTCATCGGACGGGGGCTTTTGCCTGCCCTTTCTCCCGCTGCTTCCAGCAGCCCCATGTAACCGGTTTGTGTCGTACCCCACACCCCCCACTACACTTCTAGGTGAGCTCAGCGTGGCGCTCTGCCTGTAAACCTTCTTCCCAGGATTTGAGCCGAACATGAAAATTGGAATCCTCACCAGCGGTGGCGACTGCCCCGGATTGAACGCCGTGATCCGAGGTGCGGTACTGAAAGGCATCGCAGTACACGGCCAGGAATTCGTCGGATTCCGTGATGGCTGGCGGGGCGTGGTGGAAGGGGACATCATCGATATTCCCCGCACCATGGTCCGCGGCATCGCCAAACAGGGCGGCACCATCCTTGGCACGTCCCGCACCAACCCGTTCGAAAATGGGGGCGGCCCCGAAGCCATCAAGGCCCACATGGACCGCCTGGGCATCGACGCGATCATCGCCATCGGCGGTGAAGGGACCCTCGCCGCGGCCAAGCGCCTCACCGACGCCGGGCTCAAGATCGTAGGCGTTCCCAAGACCGTGGACAACGACCTCGACGCCACCGACTACACGTTCGGTTTCGACACCGCCGTGCAGATCGCCACGGAGGCCATCGACCGGCTGCGCACCACGGGCGAGTCCCACCACCGCTGCATGATCGCCGAAGTGATGGGCCGGCACGTGGGCTGGATTGCCCTGCACGCCGGCATGGCTGCCGGCGCGCACGCCATCCTCATCCCCGAGCAGAAGGTCAGCATCGAGCAAATCACCGAATGGGTCAAGGAAGCCCACCACCGTGGCCGCGCACCCCTGGTGGTGGTGGCTGAAGGCTTCGTTCCGGAGCACATGGAAAGCCCGCACTCCGAGCGCGGACTGGACACCTTTGGCCGTCCCCGCCTGGGCGGCATCGCCGACCAGCTCGCCCCGGAACTCGAAGCCCGCACCGGCATCGAAACCCGCGCCACCATCCTGGGCCACATCCAGCGCGGCGGCGTCCCGTCAGCCTTTGACCGGGTCCTGGCCACCAGGCTTGGCATGGCCGCGATCGACTCGGTGGTGGAAGGGTACTGGGGCACCATGGTGGCACTGAAGGGCACCGATATCCAGCACGTCGCCTTCCAGGAAGCCCTGGGCCAGCTCAAGACCGTCCCGCAAAACCGCTACGACGAAGCCGCGGTCCTTTTCGGCTAAGCCTCCGGGCCGCCCTAGGCTGGGACCATGACACTCGATCCGGGCTCAGCGGCCATTATCCAGTTGGCGTGGGCGCGCCGGCTGGGCCTCGACGACGACGCGTTCGGTGACGCCCTGGCATCCGGGAAGAGGATAGTCCGGGCTGATGAATCGGCCCGGACCGTCGAGTTTGTGCGGCTGTTCGGAAGTTCCGCCCTGGTGGGGCCACGGAGCGTCATTGACGCCGCGGCGGACATTCCCGACGAGGAGATGGCCCAGCACGTCACCTTGCTGAAACTGACCAGGGAGCAGGGCGGCCACGGACTCGGTGCCGCCGCCCTGTTCTTCGCCGACGACCTGCCACTGCAGCAGCCCTCCGAGGAACTGACCGTCTCGCACGGGAATCCGGAGGCGATCGAACTGGAAGGCAGGTGCCCGCCGGACGACGTCAACGAGGTGGGCCTGTCCGACCTCGAGAACCGCTACACGATCGTGCACGAGCAGGATGGCAGGCGTGTACCGCTGGCCTGCGGCGCTTATGGGGAATGGGAAGGCCTGCTGGCCAACATGGGCGTGCTGGTGGATCCCGACTGGCGGCGGCGCGGCCTTGGCTCATTGGCCGGTTCCATTGCCGCCCATGAAGCCCTTGCCGCCGGGCTGACGCTGCAGTGGCGTGCAGACGTCAGCAACACCGGTTGCCTGGCACTGGCCCGGAAGCTGGGCCTCTCAGCCGGCGGAATCCAGACCAGCGTCCACCTTCGCTGACGCCTGATCCTGCGGCTTTCCCTGCGCGCCCCAGCCCTGGACCGGCTGCGGCTTGGCGAAGAACAATGCCACCGCTGCCCCCACCAGGATCACTCCGGCGGGCAGCAGGATGGACTGGCCCATCGCCGTCGAGAATCCCGCATGCAGGAACTCCGGAAGCGAGCCGCCCATCGCCAGCCCCTCCCCGGCCGCCCCGCCTGGCCCACCCGTGGGCAGCTCGGCGGCCAGCCGGGACTGGATCAGCACGGCGATGGCTGCGCTGCCCAGTACCGCGCCGATCTGGCGGGTGGTGTTGTAGACCCCCGACCCTGCACCGGCCTGCCGCGGCGGCAGGTTCCGGGTGGCGGTGGTGCTCAGCGGCGCCCAGATGCCGGCGTTGGCAAAGCCGAGGACCGCGCTGGGCAGCAGGAACATGAGGATGGGCGTGTCCGGCTGCATCAGTGCCGAATTCCACAGCAGCGCCACTGCCATGAGGACCAGGCCGGTGGCGGTGATGTATTTGGGGTTGACCCGGTCCACCAGTTTCCCCACCACGGGTGCCAGCCCGCCGGAGATCAGCGCCATGGGCACCATCATCAGGGCGGACTGCGTAGGGGTAAGGCCCCGGACCAGCTGATAGTAGAAGATCAGCGGCAGGCTGAAGGCCGTCACCGTGAAGCCCACCGTAGTGATGCCGATGTTGGCCAGCGAAAAGTTCCTGTCCCGGAACAGTGCCAGCGGCAGCAGCGGCTCGCCCTTGTTGAAGCGCTGCCACAGCACAAAGGCGGCGAGCACCACGAGGCCGCTGATGATCAGGCCCCACACGCTGATCGGTCCGGTGATGGTGCCCCAGTTGTACGTCTCGCCTTCCTGGATGCCGAAGACCAGCAGGAACAGCCCGACGGCACTCAGCAGGACCCCGGGGATATCGAACCGGTGCGGGTGGGTGCTGAGGGCCGGGACGTTGCGCAGCGCCAGGATGAAGCCCACGACGCCGATGGGCACGTTGATGAAGAAGATCCACTCCCAGCCAAGGCCGTCCACCAGGATCCCGCCCAGGATGGGCCCCACGAGGGTCGCCATCCCCGCGGTCGCGCCCCAGACGGCCATCGCCGAGCCGCGCCGGTCCGGCGGGAAGATCCGGGTGATCACGGCCATGGTCTGCGGTGTCATCATGGCCGCGCCAAGGCCCTGGAGGACACGGGCAGCGATCAGGATCCCGACATCACCGGACAGGCCGCACCACAAGGAGGCAAGGGTGAACACCACCAGGCCGGAAAGGTAAAGCTTCTTGGGACCGAACCTGTCGCCGAGCCGGCCGGTGATGAGCAGGGGGACGGCGTAGGCCAGCAGGTAGGCGCTGGTCACCCAGATCACCGAGTTGATGTCGGCGTCCAGGCCCTCCATGATGCGGGGGTTGGCTACGGACACGATGGTGGTGTCGATCAGGATCATGAAGAACCCGATCACCAGGGACCACAGCGCCGGCCACGGCTTTGCTACGTTTTCCACTCGGTCATCCTTTGGGAAGTTTTGGTTGGTGCCGGGCGGAAACCCGGAAGATCAGCCCAGGAGGTCCAGGATCTCCGTGCGGGCAAACATCTGCGCCGCGGCGCGGGCGGAGGGTGCACCGGCATCCGGATCCGCTCCGGCTTCCAGCAGGATGCCTGCCACGTCCGAGTAGCCCTTGAATGCGGCTCCGGCGAGCGGGGTCTGGCCCCTGTCATTGGCGGTATTGGCATCGGCGCCGTGCTGCAGGAGGAGCTGCACGGTACCGGCATGCCCATGGTAGGCGGCCAGCATGAGCAGGGAGTCGCCGGCTGAGTTGGTCATGGTGGCGGGAACGCCGGCGTCAAGGTAGGCACCCAGCAGCTCATTGCTTCCGTCACGGGCAGCCTGGAAGAGCGTATGCGCCAAAGCCAGGGCGTCGTCGTCGTGCCCTTCCGTTGCCTCCGCCCCAGCATGGACGGGCGTGGTGTTCTCGGTCATCAGCGTGGCCCCCTCAGGAATCCGGTCTGGCGCCCCACTACCTGGCCGGCGTCGGGGGCAACAATGAGTTCCTGGGCGGCCGGATACGGCTCATCGCCGTCCAGGACCGTCAGTATTTCATCCGGGGCCACGGAACGCTTGATGACTGCCAGGGCGACGGGGCCCATTTCATAGTGCTGCGCCACCGAGGTCACCGTTCCCACTTTCCGTTCCCCGGCCATGACGGGGCTGCCGGCAGCGGGCAGGGTGTGCTGCGAACCGTCCAGCTGCAGGAACACCAGCCGGCGCGGCGGGTGGCCCAGGTTGTGGACGCGGGCGATGGTTTCCTGGCCTTTGTAGCAGCCCTTGGCCAGGTGCACGGCGGTGCGCAGCAGGTCCAGTTCGTGCGGGATGGTCTTGTCATCCGTCTCGGCGCCGATGCGGGGGCGCCAGGCGGCCACCCGGAGCGCCTCTGCGGCGAGCACACCCGCCAGCGCGCGCCCGGCGACCGCGTCCTCCAGCCCGGCGGCGGGGATCAGGTACTCGAA
This sequence comes from Arthrobacter sp. SAFR-044, assembly GCF_059414985.1. Lineage (NCBI taxonomy): Bacteria > Bacillati > Actinomycetota > Actinomycetes > Micrococcales > Micrococcaceae > Arthrobacter > Arthrobacter sp. SAFR-044. The sequence goes on from NZ_JBPFDN010000002.1 coordinate 328,268, forward strand.
CCATGGACGCTCAAGCCCGGGATGGTTCTCCTCAGAGACGGTGGCGTAGGAGTATCCGCCGGCGGAAACGTGCGGCCACGGGTCCTGCCAGGCGAGGTGTCCGGACCATTCGGGCACGGCCCGCGTGCTGCCCATAACGGCCCAGTCCGCCGAGGCGTCCGCGATCTCCACCCGCAGCATGAACTTCATCCGGTTGAGGTACTCGGCCAGCGGGGCGGCTTCGGCGGCCTCAACGATCAGCCAAGTGGTCTCCCCGTCATCGATCACCCGGGCGTCGAACTCGATGCGGCCCTGGACGCTGAGGAGCAGCAGTTCGCTGGACTCCCCCGGCTTCAGCGCTGCCACCTGCTGTGAGGACAGGGTATTGAGCCAGCTGAGGCGGTCAGGCCCGGTGACGGTGACCACGCCGCGGTGGGAAAGGTCGACGACGGCGGTTCCGGCGGCGAGTGCGCGCTGCTCGCGCAGCGGCTCGCCGTAGTGGGCGGCGACCCCGGCGTCAGGGCCGGTGGCCTCGACGGCCCCGGGGCGCGACAACAAAGGGCTGGGCGTAGTCATATGAAGTAGAAGTCCTTGGGGGTCAGCGGTATTCCGGGTTTTCAAAATCGAATCGTGTTCCGGCAGCCCATTCACCCGGCAGGTTTCCGTACGCGGGGTAGCCCCCGGCGTCCTTCAGCATCCGCGCCAGGTGCAGGAGGTTCCAGGTCATGAACGTGGTGTTCCGGTTGGTGAAGTCCGTCTCCGGGCCGCCAGAGCCTTCGTCCAGGTAACTCGGGCCGGGCCCTACGGGCCCGATCCATCCGGCGTCGGCCTGCGGGGGAATGCTGAACCCGATGTGCTGCAGGCTGTACAGGACGTTCATGGCGCAATGCTTGATTCCGTCCTCGTTTCCGGTGATCAGGCAGCCACCGACTTTCGGGTAAAACGCCCATTGGCCCTTGCTGTTGAGCTCACCGGAATGGGCGTAAAGGCGTTCGATCAGCTTCTTGGTCTGGGAGGAGTTGTCCCCCAGCCAGATGGGTCCGGCGACCACCACAATGTCGGCCGCCTGGACGGCGGGGTAAAGCTCGGGCCACGCGTCGGTGGCCGAGCCGTACTGGGTCATATCCGGGTAGACGCCGCTGGCGATGTCGTGGTCAACCGTGCGGATCACCGTGGTGCTGACGCCCTGTTTTTCCATGATCAGGCGGCTGATGCGGATCAGTCCGTCCGTGTTGGATGTCTGGGGCGACTTTTTCAGCGTGCCGTTGAAGAAGACAGCCTTCAGGTCGCTGTAACCCACCGCCGCCCCTGCTGTTTCCCGGGTACTTTCTTCCACGGTGCCGCTCCCCTTTTTCGTGGGTCGGGAGACCCTCTTTTTGGTCAGGAAACCCGGTGCAGGAACGCGGAGGCGTGCGCCTCCAGGCCCTTCCCTGCCTCGCCGCCAGTGGCAACGTCCCACCGCCACAAAAGGTTGCCGTCCACCAGGCCGAAAATGCGGGTGGCCGCGCTGTAGTCCTTCGAGTGGCTGCCGCGCATCACCATGTCGGTGGTCAGCTGGATCTGGGGGCCCTTGATCTGGCCGTAGTACAGCTCAGAGATTCCGCCGGGGTGCGAGATGGACACGGAGATGTCGAATCCGCCGTCCTTGTTGCGCAGCGCTTCAACCTCGTCGGCACTCTTCAGCACCGGCACGATATCCGCAGGCACCAGCCCGGGACCGCCGTCAGCATCAAGCTGCTTGCGCTCCAGCGCCCAGAAGCCCGTCTCGACGGTAAGGGGCCGCAGGCGCGTTCCCTCGTCGTCGGTCAGCCAGCTTTCGGCACGGTACTGCAGGTACGGCAGGCCGTTGTGGGTGAAGGAAACGTGCTGCAGGAAGTGTTCGGAATCCTCATCGCCGCTGCCCAGCCGGCCACGGCCCTCCCACTCACCAATGAGCCAGGAAAGGGGGACCAGTTCGGGGGTCAGGTCTGTAGGAATCTCAATAGGCATTGGTATTACCTCCAGAAACGGCCGGTCCTGGTAAAGGGGTGGCTACTTCTGGCCCTTGAAGAGGCGGTAGACCACGAAGCCGGCGAACCAGGCCATGGACACGCTCGCGAGGCCGAGCAGGACAAGGAAGAAGATTTCAAAAGCAAGTACGGACATGGTGCCATCCTAACCCGTTAGTAGATGAGTAGTTTGTCTATGAAGTACGCGAGGGATCCGACGGCCGAAACAGGGGCAAGGCCCATGCCCAGCGCCGCCGGGATGTTCAGTGGAGCGCCGCGGAGCGTGGCCAGCCGCCTGAAGCTCGCAAGGACGGCACCCACAACCACACCGAAGACGGCGGCCGGCAGGACGGCGATGTCCGACAGGACCAGCCCCGCGAGCGGACCGGCCAGGCCTGCAAGCACCACACCCAGCGGAGCAACGATGCTGTCCGGCCAGCGGATGAGCCCGGCCAGCAGGGCCACCGCCGCGCTGATGGCCGCCACCAGGAGCATCTCGCGGACACCGTTGAAACGGGAGCCTGCAATCCAGCCGGCGCCGAGGCAGGACAGCAGGACACCGGCGCAGCAGCCCAGGGTGGACTCCAGCCGCTGCGCCTGCCCGGTGCCGCGGATCAGCTGCACCACGAAGACGGCCATCATTCCCAGTGCAACGAAGGCCGGCGTCCAGTCCAGGTATCCGGGAGCCGGCGCCAGGGCGGCCGCCACTGCGGCGCCTGCACCCGGCAGGGCGATGACGGCGGCCAGGGTCTTCTTGGCGGGAATGCGCAGGAAGTGCGGCCAGCCGATACCCACCGCTGCGGCAACCAGGATGCCCACCACCACGAGTGCCTCCGGGGAGGCGTACACCCCCGCGATGATGGCAATGAGGCCGGCGATCCCGACGACGCCGACGGTCCAGGAGCCAAGCGACCGCACGGGTGCCTGCAGTTCCGGCGTCATGCGGGGCCCGGCCTGTGCTTCGTCGGTGCACTCACTGCGCTGTTTTCCCATCCTGGCGATCGGCCGGAAGGCTGGTCAGCCCCCTCATGGCAGGGCGGGTCCGCCCTGGTCCAATCCTGCCTTATATGAACTGGATATGTCGCAAAATGCGTCTGTCCACGTCCCGGATCTGTGGCGTGGAAGGGGCTGCCGGGTATACTCAAGGTTCAGCTACGCTCCCTGCTGAGGTGGCTGGCCGGCGGCATGCTGACGGACCAAAACCTCCTGCAGGAAGCCAGTACCGGCCGGTGAGAATCCGGTTCAGTCGCCCAACGATGCGCGGACGGCCCTTGGAGGAACAATGTCGCACATCCTGTTACTGACCAACAGCACCGGTTCTTCGGTGGACATCCTGCCTGCCCTTGAGCTGCTGAACCACAGGGTCCATATCCTCCCCGCCGAGCCGACGGCCCTCCTCGAAACAGACCCCTGCGACATTGTCCTGCTCGACGCGCGCAAGGACCTGGTGGGGGCCCGCTCCCTCACCCAGCTCCTGAAAGCCACTGGCCTCAGCGCCCCGCTCGTGCTGATCCTCACTGAGGGCGGCATGGCGGCGGTGTCCTCCGCCTGGGCAGTTGACGACATCGTCCTTGATTCCGCCGGGCCCGCCGAGGTGGAGGCCCGCATCCGGCTGTCCGTTGCCCGGGCGGTGCCCGAGCAGGAAGACACGCCGAGCGAGATCCGTGCCGCCGGCGTCGTCATCGATGAGGCAAGCTACACCGCCCGGGTCAACGGGGCCCCGCTGAACCTGACCTTCAAGGAGTTCGAACTCCTGAAATACCTGGCGCAGCATCCCGGCCGCGTTTTCACCCGGCAGCAATTGCTGACCGAGGTCTGGGGCTACGACTACTACGGCGGCACACGCACGGTGGATGTCCACGTCCGGCGGCTTCGTGCCAAGCTCGGCGCGGACCACGAGAACCTGATCAGCACCGTCAGGAACGTGGGCTACCGCCTCACCCTGGTCCGGCAGCAGGAAGATGAACTCACCGAGGCCTGAGCCTGGACCGGCGCCGGCATATAGCCTTGGCTCATGACTCCAGCGCATCCGCAGAAGTGGCCCGTCCATGTCGTCCGGGGCGGAGTGGACCAGCAACTGCTGAAAGACTGCCGCGACCTTTTGGCCGCGGCTGAGGAATCGGACGGCAATCCCTCTGTTTCCGAGCAAACCCTGGTGACCATGCGCGCCGGGGATTCAGGGGAGCACAGCCTGCTGACGCTGGCCCTCTACGCGCCGGACGAGGACTCCGACCCGGTAACCGGCCAGGATCTGGCGGGCTTCGCCGTCGTGGTTGAAGAGCCGGACGGAACCGGCATCCTGGAAATCGCCGTCCATCCCTCCTACCGGAACCAGGGTGTGGCGGACCGGCTGGTGGGCGCGCTAAAGGAAGTCCGCGGCTTTGACGGGCTCAACGCGTGGTCCCACGGCAACCACGAGGCCGCGGCCGACCTTGCTGCCCGCTACGGGTACGCGCCGGTGCGCGAGTTGTGGAAGATGCGGATGACGACGGCGGGCGCGGACCTGCCCGACGCCGGCCTTCCGGACGGGGTGGCCATCCGCGCCTTCGTGCCGGGCAAGGATGAGGAAGCCTGGCTGGCCGCCAACCGGGCGGCCTTCGCCCACCACCCTGAGCAGGGCAGCCTCACCAGGACCGACCTCGAGGCGCGCATGGCGGAGGACTGGTTCGACCCGTCCGGTTTCCTCCTGGCGGAAGACCGGGACGGGCGCCTGCTGGGGTACCACTGGACCAAGGTCCACCCCCGCCACGGCGAGCACCCTGCCATCGGCGAGGTTTACGTGGTGGGCGTGACACCGGAGGCACAGGGCACGGGGCTGGGCAAGGCTTTGACCATTGCCGGCATCAAGCACCTTCGGGACGCGGGACTGAACGGCGTGATGCTCTACGTGGATGCGGACAACGCCCCGGCCGTTGCCCTGTACCGCCGGCTCGGCTTCGCCCGCTGGGACATGGACGTCATGTACGGCCCCGCCGGCGGGTAGGCAGGGCGGGAACCAATCCCTGGCGCGGCGTAAAACAAAGGCGGTGGGGCGGTTGAATGCTTGTAAGGTTGAAATGGAGCCGCGCGGGGCGGAAGCGCCGGCACTGGAGCGCCAGCTAGAGGAGAAGCCATGAACCCGGAACCGTCCGGAACAGCCACGTCCCAGGATGTTGCGGTGCCTGTCCGGGCCCGCTTCGGCTCCTCCGAGGTGCCGGCATCACGGGCCACCCAGGACCGGATCGACATCCCTGAATTCGCGCCGAACCTGCAGCCGGAAGGCGACATCAGGCCTGACCGGTTCCTTGACCGCGAACTGAGCTGGCTTGCCTTCAACTCCCGCGTCCTGGAACTGGCGGAAGATTCCACCCTCCACCTGCTGGAGCGGGTCAGCTTCCTGTCCATCTTCGCCTCCAACCTGGACGAGTTCTTCATGGTCCGCGTGGCCGGCCTCAAGCGCCGCATCGCCACCGGACTTGCCGTCCCCTCCCCGGCCGGCCTCAGCCCGGTCGAGGTCCTGGAGCGGATCAGCGAGGAAGCCCACCGGCTCCAGCAGCGGCATGCGCAGGTTTTTGCCGAGCAGATCCGCCCCGCCCTGGCCTATGAGCACATCCACGTCATGCAGTGGGGGGAACTGGACGACGCCGCCCAGCAGCAGCTCAGCGTCATGTTCGCGGAAAAAGTCTTCCCCATCCTCACGCCCCTTGCCGTGGATCCGGCCCACCCGTTCCCGTACATCTCGGGTCTGTCGCTGAACCTCGCCGTGGTGGTCCGGAACCCGGTCAGCGACAAGGAACTCTTCGCCCGCGTCAAGGTCCCGGACCAGCTGCCGCGGCTGATCTCCATCGACGGCCCCCGCGCCGGTGCGGTACCGGGCCGGGTGGCACGGTTCATTGCGCTCGAGGAAGTCATCGCCGTCCACCTGGACAAACTGTTCCCGGGCATGGAGGTCCTGGAGCACCACACTTTCCGCGTCACGCGCAACGAGGACGTGGAGGTCGAAGAGGACGACGCCGAGAACCTCCTGCAGGCACTCGAGAAGGAACTCCTGCGCCGCCGGTTCGGGCCGCCCGTCAGGCTGGAAGTCACCAACGACATCAACCCCAACATCCGGGCGCTGCTGATCCGTGAGCTGGGCGTCGAAGAGTCCGAGGTGTACTCGGTGCCGGCGCCGCTGGATATGCGGGGCCTGTCCGTCATTGCCGGTATCGACCGGGCGGACCTGCACTACCCCAAGCACGTTCCGCATACCTCGCGGTACCTGAACGAGTCCGAAACATCCAAGGCCGCCAACGTCTTTGCTGCCATGCGGCGCCGGGACATCCTGCTGCACCACCCGTACGATTCGTTCTCCACCTCTGTTCAGGCGTTCCTGGAGCAGGCTGCGTCGGACCCGAAGGTCCAGGCCATCAAGCAGACCCTCTACCGCACCTCCGGTGACTCCCCCATTGTGGACGCCCTGATCGATGCCGCCGAGGCCGGCAAGCAGGTCCTGGCCCTGGTGGAAATCAAGGCAAGGTTCGATGAGCAGGCCAACATCTCCTGGGCCCGCAAACTGGAACAGGCCGGCGTGCACGTGGTGTACGGAATCGTGGGCCTGAAGACGCACTGCAAGCTTTCGCTGGTGGTGCGGCAGGAAGTGGACGGGCTGCGCCGCTACTGCCACATCGGCACAGGCAACTACCATCCGCGCACCGCACGGTATTACGAGGACCTGGGCCTGCTGACTGCCAATGACCAGGTGGGCGAGGACCTTTCCAAGCTGTTCAACCAGCTTTCCGGCTACGCCCCCAAGTCGACGTTCAAGCGGCTCCTGGTGGCGCCCCGCTCCGTGCGGTCCGGCCTCATCGACCGGATCGAGACGGAGATCCGCAACGCCCGGGCAGGTGTGCCGGGCCATGTGCAGATCAAGGTGAACTCGATGGTGGACGAAGCCATCATCGACTCCCTGTACCGCGCATCCCAGGCGGGCGTGAAGGTAGACGTGGTGGTCCGCGGCATCTGCTCGCTGCGCCCCGGCGTTCCCGGCCTGAGCGACAACATCACGGTGCGTTCCATCCTGGGCCGGTTCCTTGAACACTCGCGGGTGTTCGCCTTTGCCAACGGCGGGGACCCCGTGGTGTACATCGGATCCGCGGACATGATGCACCGGAACCTGGACCGCCGGGTGGAGGCGCTGGTGCAGCTGAGCAGCCCGGACGACATCACCTACGTCCTTGACCTCCTGCGCCGCTACATGGACCCGGAAACCTCCAGCTGGCACCTGGACAACGAGGGCCGCTGGATCCGGCACCACCTGTCCGAGGACGGGAAGCCGCTTGAAGACGTCCAGTCCTGGCTGTTGGCGTCCCGGCCGCGGCAACGCAGCCTGAGCCGGCGATAGGCAGCCGCGTTGTCGAGCGATGCACTCGTAGCCGACCAGACTGACCACCCGGGGGAACCGGTAGCCGTCACCGCTGCGGGCGCCATCCCCTGGCGCGCCGGCAGGGACGGCCTGGAGGTCCTGCTGATCCACCGGCCCCGTTATGACGATTGGTCCTGGCCCAAGGGAAAAATCGACGCCGGCGAAACCGTCCCGGAATGCGCCCTCCGTGAGGTGTGGGAGGAGATCGGGCTCAAAGCGCCGCTGGGCATACCGCTGCCGCCCATCCACTACCACGTGGCCTCTGGCCTCAAGGTGGTCCATTACTGGGCGGTCAAGGTCAACGGCGAGACCCTGGTTCCGGACGGCAAGGAGGTGGACAGCGTGATGTGGTGTGCCCCCGAAAAGGCCGCCCGCCTGCTGTCCAACCCGTCCGACGTCGTACCTCTTGAATACCTGCGCGACGCGCATGAACGCGGCGGGCTGGACACGTGGCCCCTGCTGGTGCTCCGCCATGCCAAGGCCAAGCCGCGTGCGTCCTGGAGCAAGGCCGAGGGTGAGCGTCCACTGGCGGCCACCGGATCCCGCCAGGCCCAGGCTGTGGGGCGGCTCCTGCAGGCATGGAAGCCGATGCGGGTTGTCACCAGCCCCTGGTTGCGCTGCGTTGCCACCGTTGCCCCGTACGCGCGGGCCACGGGCGCCAAGGTGAAGCTGGCGGAAGGCCTGACCGAGCACAAGCACCAGCGCAGTCCGAAAAAGACCGCAGCCGTCATCGAATCCCTTGTCGACAAGCAACGGGCCGTGGTGGTCTGCACCCACCGGCCCGCCCTGCCCACAGTGCTCAAGCAATTGGCTACCCACATGCCACCACACCTGGCAAAGCTCCTGCCCGCCCGCGAGCCGTTCCTGTCTCCGGGCGAGGTGGTGGTCTGCCATGTGGCCAACAGCGGTAAGAAACAGGTCGTAGCGGTAGAGCAGTTCAAGCCCTTCGATGACTGACCCGGCCCTCCCACGAGTCAAGAGGCATTCAAAGTAGACTTGGGGCGTGAGCATTCCAACGCCTTATGAAGACCTCCTGCGCGATGTCCTGGCCACCGGCACCCATAAATCGGACCGCACGGGCACCGGAACCACCAGCGTTTTCGGGCGCCAGATCCGCTTTGACCTTTCACGGAGCTTCCCGCTGATCACCACCAAGCGGGTCCATTTCAAGTCCGTGGCAGTAGAGCTCCTGTGGTTCCTGCGGGGCGAGACCAACATCAAGTGGATGACGGACCAGGGCGTCACCATCTGGAACGAGTGGGCGGATGAGGACGGCGACCTGGGCCCCGTCTACGGCGTGCAGTGGCGCAGCTGGCCCACCCCGGACGGCGGCCACATCGACCAGATCGCCGAACTTATCGAAAACCTGAAGTCCAATCCTGACTCGCGCCGGCACATCGTGTCTGCGTGGAACGTCTCCGAGCTCAACGACATGGCGCTCCCTCCCTGCCACGCGTTCTTCCAGTTCTACGTGGCAAACGGCAAGCTCTCCTGCCAGCTCTACCAACGCTCCGCTGACATGTTCCTGGGCGTCCCCTTCAACATCGCCTCGTACGCACTTCTTACCTGCATGGTCGCCCAGCAGGTGGGCCTTGAACCCGGCGAATTCGTGTGGACCGGCGGGGACGTGCACATCTACGAGAACCACATGGACCAGGTCCTCAAACAGCTGGAACGGGAGCCGTACGAGTACCCGCGGCTGAAGATCACCCGCAAGCCGGCCTCGATTTTCGACTACACGCTGGAGGACTTCGACGTGGTGGGCTACCAGCACCACCCCACGATCAAGGCGCCGATCGCTGTATGAGCACCGAAAATTTCACGGATCCGCAGTCCTTTACGGAGGAACTGGCCGAGTCGATCACCGGTGTTGGGCTGGTGTGGGCGCAGACGTCCGACGGCGTCATCGGCAAGGACGGAGACATGCCCTGGCACCTGCCGGAGGACCTCAAGCACTTCACCCGGCTGACCACCGGCCACCCGGTGATCATGGGCCGCAAGACCTGGCTGTCCTTCCCGGACAAGTACCGGCCCCTGCCCGGCCGCACCAACATCGTCATTACCCGGCAGAAAGCCTGGGCCGACACGCCCGAGGCGGAGGGCGCCGTCGTGGTTCCCTCCCTGGATGACGCGCTCCTTGAGTCGCAGTTCGTCGACGGCGGCGAAACCGTCTGGATCCTCGGCGGCGGCGATGTCTTCCGCCAGTCGACCGACCTCGCCAACGTTGCGGTGGTCACCACCATTGACGTGAAGGCCGACGGCGACACGTTCGCCCCCGAGCTTGGCACCAGTTGGGAGGCCACCGCCTCCGTCCCGCCGGATGGCTGGCTCACGGCCGCCAACGGCACACGCTACCGATTCACCAAATGGTCACGGACCGAGGGCTAGGAAAATGCTGAAGAAACCGGAAACCCTGTTCGTCCTGGGCTACATGTTGCTGCCCCTCCTGGCGCTGCTGTCCGCGATCGTAGGGTTGACCATGATCCTGGGCGGCAACAAGATCGCCGGGGCCATCGTCCTGGTGGTGGTCACACAGGTGTTCACCTTCGGGGCGTTTTTCGCACTGCGCGCGCGGAAGGCCGCGGTGCTGGAGCAGTCGGACCAAAGCTAAAACCCGGGACTGCTGCTGTTTGCATGGGGAGACCGCCCCATCGCGGGCGGCACGCTCCTGCCCTAGGCTGGTGCACGCAGCACTCTGGGGGCTGTTGGATGAATATTGGGGGGAATCCTGGTGGCAGGTACTTTGTGGGGCGCCGACGTCGAGCAACTGCGGACCCTCGCGCAGCAGTTCAGCAAGACGGCGGACCTGCTGCAGCAGCAGTCCACGCAGCTGAGCAGCCAGATCAACAACAACCCGGCCTGGAAAGGCGCAGACGCCCAGCGGTTCCGGTCTGACTGGAACAGCAGCCACCGCACGCTTCTTCAGCAAACTGTCTCGCGGCTCCAGCAGGAATCAAAGGTGCTGCTCAGGAACGCTGATGAGCAGGAGAAGGCCAGCACCAAAGGCTCGGGCTCCGGCGCCGGTGGCGGACCTGGCACCGGTTCGCCTGTCGGAAACAACGGCCCGCGCCCGGCAATCCCGGGGCAGGGCAGCAACGATCCCTGGGGCCCGGACTGGCTCACGAACCCCAATTCTCCTTTCCGCAGCGGCTGGGACATTTACAACCTCACCAAGGCGCTGCCGAATCTGCGGGCAGGACTGTTCGATCTTCCCCATTTCATCAGCAAGGCAGACAACGTGGCCGAGTTCTTGTTCTCCAAGGACTTCCGGAATGTCGCGAAGGCGTTCCAGGACTCAAACATGCTGAGCCAGTATTTCAACACCTCTTCCGAGTTGTTCGACGGCAGGTGGGACACGGCCCTGAACCTCGCCGAGGGCGGCAAGGCGGCCAAGTTCTTCGAATTCGGCGGTAAAGCCCTGGGCGGAATCGGAGTTGGCCTTGATGTGCTGGACACCGTCAACAACATCAAGGAAGGCGATGCCGGTGCTGCCGTTTACTCCGGTATCAAGGCCGGCCTGGGAGTAGCCAGTTTCGCTCCCCCGCCTGTAGGAACTGCGGCGATGGTGGCGTCCGGAGCGCTGGCCATCTATGACAATGTTCCGATAGTCAAGGAAACAGTCAATGCCATCGGCGGATCCATCGCCGATGGTGCCGGGGAAGCCTGGGAAGGCGCTGGGGATGCCGCTGAAAAAGTCGGCGACTTCTTTGGATTCTGAGCCCACAATGAGAGGTACTGACGATGACTGAGACAACAACGGAAGCCCCCTCGATGCCGGATGCCATCGGATATGGCTTTGCCGAGATGGTTACCCTTGCAAGCCTCCAGGGCGGGGACGCTGCCGTGCTCAGCGCTGAAGCACTGAGGGTGGACGGCTATCTGAACAACACGGACATGGTGAGCGCGGGCGCTTCGTCACTGGTGGCCCGGGGCTTGGCCAAAGCCGAAAGTGACGGGCTCCTCTCTGTGTCAGGACCAACTGCCGCCGTGGCTGCCCTTCTCTCCTCCGCCAGCCGCCGGATGGAGATTTCCCTGCTGACGGCAGAGGGTGGCGACAGCGTCATTGGCATGGAAGGCGGGGACATTAATCTGCTGTTCCAGCCCAGGGCCTACTTCACTTGGTGGGCCATGGCGCAGCGGCCCGATGTTACAGCCGCCGAGGCCAATTTCATGGTGATCAAGCAGCATCTGCGCGATAACCCCCAAGGCGGCGCCACACTCCGCCGCCGCGAAGATCCCAAGGGGCAGACACTGTACGTGAAGAACGGCGGCGACCAATCCTGGACGATCGGCATCTCCACACCCCGGCAGACAGACGTCACTGAAACCAGCGGCGTAGACGACACCGCTCTTCTTGGCCACATCCGAACCATCCGGCAGGACTGACTGTGACATTCGACCGCGACCGTGAACGCCGCAATGATGAGGTTTATGCCGAGCACAAGGCCGCTCTTGCCCGGGGTGAGAAGCGCGTTCTGCGCAGGACCAGTACAGGGGAACTGCACAGCTATCCCGGCGAAGAGATCGGTTTTTCTCCCGGGCGCGGACACGTGCAGGTGCGGTCGTGGTGGGGCATGGGAATCCTCGCTGCCGTCATGGTGGTCCTGGTCATTCTTTCCCTGGTGATACTGGTGCGTCCTTTACCTGATGGTGGCCAGCCGTTCTGGGGCGCCTTGGTCCTCACCGCGTTCAGCATTTTTGGAGCCTGGTATACCTTCAGCATGGCGAGGGATGAATACCGGGCCAAGAAACTGCGCAAGGAACGGCACGTACCGGAACCTGGAGCAGGACACGTCAGCGAATGAACCGCACGGCGGGCATGAGGTACACGCGGGGCGTGACGTAACCGACTGCGCCCTTCCGGATGCGAAGTCTAAACTAGTCGAATGACTACAGCAGCTACCCCTTCCGTCGGCTTGGTCGGATGGCGCGGCATGGTCGGTTCCGTCCTGATGCAGCGCATGCAGGACGAGGGCGACTTCGCCAACATCAACCCGGTGTTCTTCTCCACCTCCAACGCGGGAGGTGCCGCGCCGTCTATTGCTGGAACAGCAGGAGGCAGTGCCGGCAAGCTCGAGAACGCGTTCGACCTCGACACCCTGGCCAAGCTGCCCATTATCGTCACCGCGCAGGGCGGCGACTACACCAAGCAGGTTCACGGCGACCTCCGCAGCCGCGGCTGGGACGGCCTCTGGATCGACGCAGCCTCCACCCTGCGGATGAATGACGACTCGATCATCGTGCTGGACCCCATCAACCGCGATGTCATCGACAAGGGCCTGGTCAACGGCACCAAGGACTTCATCGGCGGCAACTGCACCGTCTCCTGCATGCTCATGGGCCTCGGCGGCCTGTTCAAGAACGGCCTGGTGGAGTGGGGAACCTCCATGACCTACCAGGCTGCCTCCGGCGGCGGCGCCCGGCACATGCGCGAACTGCTCAGCCAGTTCGGCACGCTCAACGCCGAGGTCAGCACGGAACTGGACGACCCGGCGTCGGCCATCCTGGAGATCGACCGCAAGGTCCTGGCCCACCAGCGCACCGACATCGACGCCACCCAGTTCGGCGTCCCCCTGGCCGGCTCCCTGATCCCCTGGATCGACGCGGACCTGGGCAACGGGCAGTCCAAGGAAGAGTGGAAGGCCGGGGTGGAAACCAACAAGATCCTGGGCACCACGGACGAAAACCGGGTGATCATGGACGGCCTCTGCGTCCGCATCGGTGCCATGCGCTCCCACTCCCAGGCCCTGACGCTGAAGCTGCGCGAGGACCTGTCGGTAGCCGAGATCGAGAAGCTGCTGGACGAGGACAACCAGTGGGCCAAGGTGGTTCCCAACACCAAGGAAGCCTCCATGGCCGAGCTCACCCCGGTGGCCGCTTCCGGCACCCTGGACATCCCGGTGGGCCGCATCCGCAAGATGGAGATGGGCCCGCAGTACATCAGCGCGTTCACGGTCGGCGACCAGCTGCTGTGGGGTGCCGCCGAGCCGCTGCGCCGCATGCTCAACATCGCCACGGGGCAGCTGTAGCCCCGATAGCTGCCTGACGAGCGGCCCGACCTGTATAAAGCAGTGCTTATGCAGGTCGGGCCGCTCTTTTAGTTACCCCGGATTCGCCAGGGTCCCTTATGGTGCGTTCACTGAGGCCTGGGCGTTGGCGCCCTGGCGGACAGTAACCATGGGCAGGCCGCTGTCCTTCACTGCCGCCATATGGGCATCGAGCACGGCAGTGCGCGTATGGTAAATGTCCTGCCCGATACTCACCCCCACCTCGTGGTAGACCAATACCAGCCACGTGTTGTTTGCTTTCGCGGAGCTGATCCAGCCCTTGACCGTGGCGGTGGTGGTGCTGGAGTCGACGTTCTGCACCAGGATGTTGTAGGGGTTGAAACCGGCCCGGGCATTGAAGCCGTCGTCGGTGTTGCGCTGGGTTGCATAATACTTCTGGACGGCCGCAGTGGTGGTCGCGTTATAGGCCCCAAAGGGGGAGGCGAAATCCAGCGCCGCGGACGGACCGAACATCTGTTGCAGAGTGGCCTTGCTTTGGGCAAGCTCTTTTTCGAGTTGGGCGGCTTTAAGTTTGGTCAGGTCAGGGTGGGTGACTGTGTGGGACGCGATCTCGTCGCCCCGGTCTGCGAAGGCCTGTATTTGGGCCTGCGTCATGTAGTCGGGCGTGTTGATCGATCCCGAGAGGACGTACAGCGTGGCCGGAACCCCGTACTTCTTCAGGATGGGCAGCGCGTTGTTGTACTGGCTGGCCCAGCCATCGTCAAAGGTCACACTCACCATCGCGTCTGCGGCATGGGCGGCAGGGGCGACCGAAAGCAAAGCGGCGCCGAGTGCCAGGGTGACGGAGGCCCCTATTACCCGGATTCGGTTCATAATGTTCATCTTGTCCTCGACCCTAACGTCGTGGTTCCTGCTCTGGGGAGAGTCCTGCCTGTTCAAGCAGGCAGCGTCTTCAAGTGGGCGCCGTCGCCCATTGTCTCTGCAAGCTCGGCAGCTCACGCTCGCGCAATGAAGACACGGTAAACCCGCCTGACCCGTACGGCCAGAGTGGCCACTACGCGAATTGCTGTCGCCCACTACTCGCCCCCAGCCAGCCATCCGCTGCGAGGCGAAAGCGCCTGGACCCTTGTCAGCCGCCGAGAAAGGCAAGGTAGCGTTTGGCGGTGCGTGCAACAGCCGCCTCGGCTGCTGCCGTGACGGGCTTGGTGTCGCCGAAGAGTTCGGGTACGACGACGGCATGCGGCCCCCTGCCCTGCAGCGCCCAGGTGCCAATCACCTTCCCCGCGGCAACCACCGTCTTTTTGAAGACACCGTTGCCACCGGGAACGATCAGGTCGGAGTGCTCCGGTGCCAGGACCAGGCTGCGGTCCGTGTAGCCGAGGACGAATTCATCGAAACCGGGCAGCAGGTGAAGGGACCGCGCACCTGGCACCCTGGAGTCCAGGAGGGCCACGACGTCCGGGGACAGCCAATAGCTGGTTCCCCCGAACGCCAGCTCCACCAGCCCGTGCCGGACGTTCTCAAACGCCCTCCGCGCCTCCGTCAGGGGCAGCTGCGTCCACCAGGCGAAGTCGCGGAGGGTGGCAGGCCCGTGGCTGCGGAAGTAGCGCAGCAGGAACTCGGCGAGGGCTTCCTCCCGTTCCAGGCTCCGGGACGAGGGTATCCATTCGTCGAATGCCGCGATCAGCTGCTGGTTTCCGGCAAGGGGCCCCAGCACCAGCCATCCGTGCCGGCAGAGCGAACCCAGGAGATGGATGCCGCGCTGGCCCTGCGTGGGCTGGCCTCCGTGGTCGAACACCTTGAACAGCCCGGAACGGCTGATGGGACCGTCAGCCAGGATGCGGTCCAGGGCCAGGTCGCGTGCCTTCTCCACATCCGCCCAGCTGATGTCCAACTGCCGGTGGCGCGCCGCGATGCTCCTGGTGAGCCGTTCAGCCGTGAGGTCCAGCATCCAGCGCAAGTCTTCGGGAGCGGCCAAATGCAGGGTCCCGCGCATGGGCCATGACCGCACCACCGTTCCTGCATCAATGGCAGCCCGCACCTGGGAAAGTCCCGCCCCAGGCACGCGGACGCCCACCGCCCACAGCGCCGCGGGCAGGTCCTGGGCCTGCATGGCGGTCATCCAGCGGACCAGCTCCGGCACGGAGGTGGCCTCCATCCCGGCAAGCCGCTGGGACGCCAGCCGGAGCCTGCCGATCATCCTGCCGTCGCGCAGGGCACCAGATGCAGCCATGCGCCCATCCTAGGCCCGGCGCGGCCTGCCGGGACGATTAAAGTTCGAGGCCGATGAGCAGCGGCTCCGGGTTCAGCGAAATGCCGAAGCGGCGTTCGACGCCGGCGCGCACCTCCCGTGCAATGGCCACCATGTCGGCGGCGCTGGCGGAGCCTCGGTTGGTAATGGCCAGGGTGTGCTTGGTGGACAGCGACGCCCGGCCGCCGGCCACGCCGTCCGCTTCCAGGCCGAAGCCCTTCCCGAAGCCTGCCTGGTCGATCAGCCACGCCGCAGACAGTTTCACCAGTCCATCCTGCCCTGCCGGGTAACGGGGTGCGGTCTCCGGCAGCTTGCCCGCCACCTCAGCCGGCACGATGGGGTTGGTGAAGAAGGAACCTGTGGAGTAGGTGTCCCGGTCCGCACTGTCCCACACCATCCCCTTGGAGGCACGCAGGCGGAGCACTTCGCGGCGGACGTCATTGGCGTAGGCGCGCTGGCCAACTTCCACGCTGAGGGCCCGGGCCAGCTCGGCGTAACGGATCGGCGCGCTCATCCGCCCCAGCGGCAGCTGGAACTCGACGGTGAGGACCACATACCGGGGCGAGCCGTTGACCGTAGTCTGCTTGAGGATGGAGTCCCGGTAGCCGAACTTCAACTCCGAATTGGTGAAGGTCTGTACAGCATTCCGCTCACGGTCCCAGGTGCGGACGGCCGCGATGGTCTGGGAAACATCGGCCCCGTACGCACCCACGTTCTGGACAGGCGTGGCACCGGTAGACCCGGGGATGCCGGACAACGCCTCGATTCCGGACCAGGCGTGGCGTACCGCGTGCTCCACCAGCCTGTCCCAGTTGTGGCCGGCCTGCACCACCACCGCCACTCCCCCGCACGAGTCCTCGGCGTTGACCGTGAACCCCTCGGAGGCGATCCTGATGACGGTCCCGGGGAACCCGTCGTCGGAAACCAGGAGGTTGGACCCGCCGCCGACAATCAGGACCTGTTCCCCCGCGGCATCCGCCGACCGGACGGCGTCGATGATCTCCGCCTCGGTGCGGGCCTCGACGTACTTGCCGGCAGGGCCTCCGACGGCGGATGTGGTCAGGGAGGAAAGAAGCGTGGGAGTCACCCGACAACAATACTAGGGAAACCTGGTTGGGCTTCCGGGCCACCGGGCGACAGCACGAAGCTCACCGCGGGCATCACCATCACGGCCAGGAGCGAATCCAGGATGCCCGCAGCGTGGCCGGCTAGGACAACTTGACGAGGGCCTGGGCCTTCATCAGGACCTTTTGCCCGGCGGAGACCACGGTAAGGTCCACGCGGGCGGTGCCGGCCTCGGCGTCGAGCTTTCCAATGGTGCCGCTGACCTCGATGGTGGCGCCGGGCTCATCGGTTCCGGTGGTGTCCGTGACCAGGACCGGCTTGGTGAAACGGGTCTGGAAGTCGACGACGGCGGCCGGGTCGCCTGCCCAGTCAGTCACCAGCTGGACGGCCGAGCCCATGGTGAACATGCCGTGCGCGATGACGCCGGGCAGTTCCACGCCGGTGGCGAAGGCTTCGTTCCAGTGGATGGGGTTGAAGTCGCCGGAGGCGCCGGCGTACTTGACCAGGTCGGTGCGGGTGACCTCGACGGTGCGCCTGCCGATTTCCTGTCCGGCGCTGAGTTCGTTGAAGCTGGGGCTCATGGTTACTGTCCCTCTCCGCGGACCAGGATGGATGACGTGGTGGTGGTGACGGGTTCCCGCGCGTCGCCGGCACCGAGGGCGAGGATCTCCGAGCGGGTGGTGATCATGGCGCCGCCGCCCATGGCGCGGACGCCGTCGACATGCAGTTCGGCGACAAGCCGGTCGCCGGCAACGATGGGCCGGTGGTGCGTGAAGCGTTGGTCGGCATGGACCACGCGGGAGAAGTCGATGCCGGCTTCCGGATCCTCGATGAGCTGGGCGTCGGCGCGCTGGGCAATGATGATGGCGAAAGTGGGCGGTGCCACCAGATCGGAGTGGCCCAGGGCCTTTGCTGCGTCCACGTCAAAGTGCGCAGGGTGGGTGGCCTTTACTGCGCGCGCGAACTCGCGTATTTTTTCGCGGCCGACGTCGTACACCTCTGCGGCAGGGTAGCTGCGGCCCTGCAGGTCCGGATTGATAGTCATGGATTCCAGCCTATCGCTGCCACCCCCTTCAAAAGGCGCAGGGCGCAATGATATGATGGATTCATCATTCCATCAATCCGCTGCCCGCGGTCATTCCGGGCGGCCATCGCGCACAGGAGCGCTCCGTCTGATGCTGTCTTCCGCCCAAGCCCCGCTCTACGAGATCAAAGCGAACCTGTTCAAGGGGCTGGCCCACCCTGCCAGGATCCGGATCCTTGAACTGCTGGCCGCGGCGCCGCAGGAGTCTGCGCCGGTGAGCTACCTCCTGGCAGAAACCGGGCTGGAGGCCTCCCACCTTTCCCAGCACCTGGCCACCCTGCGGAAGCACAAGGTGGTGACCTCGGTACGCAGTGCCAACGCGGTGACGTACCAACTCGCCCACCCGGGGGTGTCGCAGCTGCTGGCCATTGCCCGGACCTTCCTCCTGGACAGCCTGGCTGGCTCCAACGAGCAGCTCCGGCTTGCGCAGCAGCTCCCGGCGGACCACCTGGCCGGCGGGTCGGCCTCGTGACCGCGAATACTGTCGCTGCCTCCGGCACGGCCCCCAGGGGGCTCACCCGGTTCCTTCCGTCCCGGAAGGATTACGCCGGGCTCGCCGCCACGTGGCGCACCGACCTGCTGGCCGGGATCACCGTGGGCATTGTGGCGTTGCCGCTGGCCCTGGCGTTCGGCGTCAGCTCCGGGGTGGGCGCCGAAGCAGGCCTCATCACGGCGATCGTGGCCGGCATGGTGGCGGCCGTCATGGGCGGGTCCCCCGTGCAGGTGTCCGGGCCCACGGGCGCCATGGTGGTGGTGCTGGCACCCGTGGTGGCGGTCCACGGTGTCGGGAGCGTTGCCCTTTTGTCATTGATGGCAGGGCTGCTGGTCTGCGCCCTCGGCTTCAGTGGCCTGGGCCGGGCCGTGGCCTTCATTCCCTGGCCGGTGGTTGAGGGCTTCACGCTGGGAATCGCCGCCATCATCTTCCTCCAGCAGGTTCCGCTGGCCACGGGAACGTCAGGCACCCCGGGGCACAACACCCTCCTGGCCGCGGTGGAGGCGGCAGCGGGCTCCGCCGCTCCGACGGTCCTGCTGACGCTCGCGCTCGTGGCGGGAGTCGCCGTCGTGATGGTCCTGGTGCAGAAGCTGTTCCGCGCCGTTCCAGCCAGCCTGCTGGCGGTCCTCCTAGCGACGGCCGCTGCCGAAATCCTGCAGCTGGACGTCCCGCGGATCGGTGCACTGCCGCATTCCCTTCCGGCGCCGGCCCTCCCCGCTTTCGATCTTTCCTCCCTGGGCAGCCTGGTGATGCCCGCCGTGGCTGTCGCCGTCCTGGCTGCCATTGAGTCACTGCTCTCGGCGCGGGTGGCCGCCGGGATGGCCGGGCCGGACGGCAGGCCGACCGGCGCCTACAGCCCCGACCGCGAGCTGATGGGACAAGGTCTGGCTTCCATCGCCGCCGGCCTGTTCGGCGGGATGCCCGCCACCGGTGCGATTGCGCGGACGGCGGTGAACGTGCGTTCCGGGGCGAGGACCCGCCTGGCCGCAGCTGTGCACGCCGTCGTACTGCTGGGCATCACCTATCTGGCGTCCGGAATGGTCAGCCGCATCCCGCTGGCAGCACTTGGCGGGGTCCTGATGGTCACTGCGGTGCGAATGGTCTCGCAGCGCACCATCACCGCCATCCTGCGTTCCACGCGGGCAGATGCCGCTGTTTTCGTGCTCACGGCGGTCATTACCGTGGCATTCGACCTCATCGTTGCCATCCAGATTGGACTGGCCGCGGCAGCCCTCTTCGCCCTGCGGACCTTCGCCTCCCTGAGCGGCGTCCAGCGCGAGGGTATTCCGGGTCCCCCGGTGGAAGGAGACGAACACATCGCGCTCTTCCGGCTGGATGGGGCGATGTTCTTTGGCGCCGCCGAACGCATCCTCCAGGAGATCAGCCAGGTCAAGGACGTTCAGGTGGCCATCATCAGGTTGTCCCAGCTGCGGATGCTCGACGCCACCGGTGCCCACGCCCTGGTGGAGGTGATTTCCGCGCTGGAGCTGCGCGGCATCACCGTTTTGCTCAAGGGCGTCCGGCCGGACCATCTTGACCTGGTGACCAACGTGGGCGTGATCCGTTCCCTGCGGCACCACAAGCACCTGTTTGAGGAATTGCCGGATGCCGTTGACCACGCCCGCAGCCACGTCCTGCGGAACGCGGCGGCAGCTAGCGCTTGAGGTTCCTGCGGATCGCCTGGCCGCGGACCACGATGCCCACGACATGGAGGACCAGCCCCAGCCCGATGAGGGGAAGGGAAGCCATGGCCAGTGCTTGGTTGCCGCTGGTGTTGCCCACCAGGTTAAGGATGATGCCGACGGCGATCAGTCCCATCGCGCTGAAGACCAGGACTTTGTAGCGGGTGGGCGCGGTGGCCCAGAATTCGTTCAGCACCGTCCAAGTCTACCGAGTCCGCAGCCACCCCGGCGGCCTGGGCCGTGACCCCGACGTTCAGAACAAGGGTTCCTGTACTGCCGGCACCTCCGAGGCGTACTCCCCCAGCACGACGGTCCGGGCGGCCAGCCGGGACAGGTTGACCACGAATTCGGCGTCCGTGCCGTCCAGCCGCGCCAGCGCGTTGGCCCCGCCCAGGGCTGCGATGCTGAAGCCGTGCTGTCCCTGGTCCAGCGCGTGCGGGTAGGCGTGGCGCGGCGTCCTTCCGTAAAGGGGTTCAGCATGCGCGGGCCGCAGCCACTGCTCCTCCACAGCCTGGAAGCCGTCGACGGCGGTGCGCGCCAGCAGGGCCTGCACGTCACCGGCCGCGCGGGCATTGACGGCGTCCAGCGCCTTGGCCGGGAGCGGCTGCAGCAGCGCCTCCGCCTTTGCTGCAGAGCGCACCTGCTGCGTCAGCCCAACCCCGGCAGTTACCAGGTCCTCGAGGACCCGCACCACACGGCCATCCTCCGCCCTCGCAACGTACCTCGCCACTGCGGCCCCCTGCTCCGCCAAACGGTTCCACTTCCGTGGGCCGGAGGCCGTTCCCACCTTGGTGGCGCCTCCCGCGAACGTGGCCACGTAGAGCCAGTGTTCCTGCATCAGGTAGTCCCGCAGGCCAGGGGTTACCCTGCCGCCGCGGTGGAAGTCGTGCATCAGGCGGGACTCGTCCAGCACGAAGCACCGCTCGCATTGCTTGCCCCGAAGCGCCGGGGCGGCCGAGCCGCACAGGATGTGGCGGCGGGAGCCTGCTGACTGGACCTGGACGTGGCCCAAGCAGAACCTTCCGGGTTCCACCACCTTGAAGCCGAGCCGGCTGCCCGCCCTGAGGCTGATCTCCAGGAAGTCCCCCTCGGGTGACTGGAGGCGCAGGACCGGGCCGCCGTCGTCCGTTGGCGTTGAAGCAGGCGGACCATCCCAAAAGACCCCGTGGACCAGATAGCGGGTATCGGTCACGGGGTCTCCTGAAGTGGTGGGTGGCGCTACAGCGCGGGCTGCACCCCAAAGGCTACCGCGAGCTTCATGATCTTTTCGGCGCGGCCCAGGCGGGGCAGGTCGGAGCCGTCACGGATAACGCGGCCGTTTGCCTCGAAGTCGTTCATGAAGTCGGTGGCCCAGGCGACGTCCGACGGCGTGGGGCTGATGACTTCGTTAATCACCGGGGTCTGGTCGATGGCCAGGCAGAGCTTGCCGGTCATGCCCATCATCACCGTGATGCCGGTCTGCTCGCGCAGGATGGGGTGGTTGGTACCGACGGTGGGGCCGTCGATGGGGCCGGGCAGGTTGCCCACGCGGCTGGCGACGACGAGCTTGGCGCGCGGGTAGGCCATGGCTTCCGGGGTGGCGGCCATGCCGGTGTCGCGGCGGAAGTCACCGGAGCCGAAGGCCAGGCGGAACGCGCCCTGGGCCTTGGCGATGTGGTTGGCTTCCTCGATGCCCAAGGCGGATTCCACCAGCGGAATGACGGGCGTCTTGCCGTCCATGCGGTGGTAGCTCTCGGTCACCTGGTCCGCGGACTCGGTCTTGGCGAGCATCACGCCGAGCAGTCCCGGGGTGCCGCGCAGGCCGGCAAGGTCATCGGCCCAGAACGGGCTGGTGGCGTCGTTGATCCGGACCCAGGCCTTGCCGCCGGACGTCAGCCAGTCGATGACGTTGTTCCGGGCCTGGTCCTTCTGCGAGGGGTCCACCGCATCTTCGATATCCAGGATGATCGAATCGGCGCGGGACACGGCCGACTGGTCGAAGAGCTCCGGCTTCATGGCATTGACCAGCAGCCAGGAACGGGCGATCTCTGCGGGGATATTGCGTTCCGGCCTAACGGTTTCGGCGGCGATGGTAGACGTCATGCTTTCTACAGTATCCGGCCCGCGAGCGGCACGGCGAAGAAAACGGCCCGCTTGTGAGGATCAATACGAACTAAACGGGTTGTGACCGGCCTGGTGCGGAAAGTAGCTGGCAGCAGTTGGGAGGCTCAGGGGATGTTGCTGCCCCGTGCGGTGACCCAGAGTTTGTACCAGTCGGCACGGGTGAGGGCCCCTGCCACCCGCGCCGCGTCGCCGCAGGCCCGGATCCGGTCGGGATTGGCCGTGCCGATGACCGGCGCGATCCCAGCCGGATGCTTCATCAGCCATCCCAGGAGGACGGCCTCGCCGGACGTTCCGTACTGGCCCGCAAGCTGCGCCACGAGTTCCGCGGTGGCGGCCCGGGCTGATGTGGGGCTTTCCGGTTCAGCGCCGGTGTAGGCGCCGCGGGCCAGGGAGCCGTACGCCTGCAACGTGATGCTGTTGCGCGTGCAGTACTCCAGCGTGCCGTGCGGAAAGCTGTAGTCCAGGTGTTCCGGATGGTTGACCAGGACCTGGCTCTCCAGCCACGCCCGCTTGAGCAGGCTCATCTCCAGCTGGTTGGCCACCACGGGGGTCTCCAGCCGGTCCTGAAGCACTTCGATCTGCGCGGCGGACATGTTGGACACACCCAGCTGCCGGACCTTGCCTTCGGCCATGAGCTGCCCGACGGCGGCCCCCACCTCCGCAGGGTCCGCCAGGGGGTCCGGGCGGTGGAGCAGGAGGATGTCCACATAGTCGGTGCGGAGCCGTTCGAGGCTGCCGTTTACGCGTTCCAGGATGGCATCCCGGCTCAGGTCGTAGTGCGTCTGCAGGCCGCGCTCGTTCAGCCGGATGCCGCACTTGGTCTGCAGCCGGATCCGCTCCCGCAGGCCCTGCGTACCGGCCAGCACTTCACCGAACACGGCCTCGGACTTGCCGCCGCGGTAGATGTCCGCATGGTCGAACAAGGTAGTGCCCACGTCCAGGGCGGCCTGGACGGCAGCAGCGGCCTGCTCCACATGGTGGGTGCCATGGGGTTCCTCAGACCAACTGCCGCCCAGCCCCATGCAGCCGTAAATGACTTCCTGCATCAGCCCCGGCCGCCCGTCCGGACAGCCTGCTTCGGCAGTGCCCGGGCGTCCGCGGGATCCAGGATCAGCGCAGCCATGCGGTGGTGTTGGCCGGCAGCTTGCCGTCCTCCAACGGGGCGCTGCTGACCAGGACCGTGCCGGCGGGAAGGTCCACGGCGGTGTTCCCGAAGTTGGTCACGGACTGCCACCCGTTGGGGCGCTTGAAGTGCAGGACGTCCGGGTTGCCGCTCTCCATCCACTCCAGCTCTTCACCGGTGAGCAGTTCGCGGCGCAGCTTCAGGGCCTTGCGGTAGAGCTCCAGCGTGGATCCCTCGGTTCCGTCCTGGGCCTCGACGGCGTACTTGCTGAACCAATCGGGCTGCGGCAGGTGGGACCCGCCGTCGCCGAAGCCGAAGGACGTACCTTCCACCTTCCAGGGCAGTGGGACCCGGCAGCCGTCGCGGCCGATCTCCACGCCCTTGTTACGGAAGAAGGACGGGTCCTGGCGTTCCGACTCGGGAATCTCGGCCACTT
This sequence comes from Arthrobacter sp. SAFR-044, assembly GCF_059414985.1. Taxonomy (NCBI): domain Bacteria; kingdom Bacillati; phylum Actinomycetota; class Actinomycetes; order Micrococcales; family Micrococcaceae; genus Arthrobacter; species Arthrobacter sp. SAFR-044. The sequence goes on from NZ_JBPFDN010000002.1 coordinate 351,863, forward strand.
CCTGCAGGCCCAGCTCCTCGCCCTGGTAGAGGTACGCGGAGCCGGGAACAGCCAGCATCAGCAGAGTGGCGGCGCGGGCGCGCCGTTCACCGAGCTCGACGTCCAACTGGTCCTTGGGGCCGCCGGCGAGCAGCCAGTCCTTGCCGTCCTGGCCCTTGGCGCCGGCCTTTTCCTTGGCTACCTGCGGCAGGCCATAGCGGGTGGCGTGCCGCACCACGTCGTGGTTTGAGAACACCCAGGTGGAGGAGGCGCCGGTGGCCGCGGCCTCGGCGAGGTTGCGGGTGATGATTTCCTTGTATTCGGCGGCGTCAAAATCAGCCTGAAGGAGGTCGAAGTTGAACGCCTGGCCGAGGCCCTGGGGGCTGGCGTAGCGGGCACGCCGGGTGGCGTGCACCCAGGCTTCGGCGACGGCGGTGCGCGGCGGGTTGTACTCGTTGAAGACCTCGCGCCATTCGGCGTAAATCTCGTGCACTTCGTCGCGGTCCCAGAACGGGTGCGTGCCGTCGTCAAATCCGTCAACGCCGGTGTTGGCGGCGCTCAGTTCAAGCTTGGAGAGCAGCGGCTCGGTGAGGTCCTTGGTGAGGGCGTGTGCCACGTCAACGCGGAAACCGTCCACTCCGCGGTCGGACCAGAAACGCAGGGTCTTGAGGAAGTCGTCGCGGATTTCGCGGTTGGACCAGTTCAGGTCCGGCTGTTCCTTGGCGAAGATGTGCATGTACCACTGGCCGGGGGTGCCGTCGGGTTCGGTGATGCGCTCCCACGCCGGGCCGCCAAACACCGAGTCCCAGTCCGACGGCGGGAACTCACCGTTGGGGCCTTTGCCGTCCCTGAAGATGTAGCGGTCGCGGGCCGGGGAGCCCTTGGGGGACGCAAGCGCCTCCTGGAACCACTTGTGGCGGTCGGAGGAATGGTTGGGGACGATGTCCGCGATCAGTTTGATGCCGGCTTCGTGCAGTGCCTTGGCCATCTCGTCAAAGTCAGCCAGGGTACCCAGCTTGGGGTCGACGTCCCGGTAGTCGTCCACGTCGTAGCCGCCGTCGGCGAGCGCGGACGGGTAGAACGGGCTCAGCCACACGGCGTCGATGCCCAGCGTCTTGAGGTACGGGACCTTGGCGGTGATGCCCTTCAGGTCGCCGATGCCGTCGCCATTGGAGTCGGCAAAGCTGCGGGGGTAGATCTGGTAGACGGAGGCCTGGCGCCACCAGTTGGGGTCGGCCAGACGGTCAGAGTCGGACAGGGTTGCCAGAGTGGCGGTGGTGGACAAGGACTGACCCTTTTCTTCAGTGCGGCTATATTTATATTGAGTCTAAATTTACTTCCTCAAGTATTATCTGGTGTTTTGGACAGGAAGGTCAACAGCATGCCTGAACCGGTTCCGGCGACTCCCCAGCTGCTGCGGCGGGTCAGTGCCGGCGCTGTCCTGGAGTTCATGCGCGCCTCGGGAGCGGTGACCGTCACCGACGTCATGGCTGCCACCGGCCTGACGCGGGCTACCACCATCGCTGTCTGCGAGGACCTGGTCCGGCGGGGCTGGATCCAGGAGCTGGAGAACCAGCGGGAGTTCGGCGGGTACCGGAAGGGCCGCCCGGCACGCCGATTCGAGCTCAATGAGCGGGCCGGCGTGGTGCTGGGCATGGACATCGGCTACTCCAAAGTCACCGCGGTGGTATCGGATCTCCGGGGCAAGACCCTTGGCCGGTCCAGCCGCCCCTTCCAGGCCGGGGACGTCAACTCCCGGGAACGCACCGCCTTTATCGACGGCGTGGCCATGGCCGCCCTTGGCTCCGCAGGAGCGGAACCAGGACAGGTGCTGGCCGTGTGCGCGGGGGTCGCCGCGCCGGTGGACCGGCACGGGGACGTAGTGGCCACGCAGACATTCTGGGGGCTGTTCGACGTGGGACTGCGGCCGGCCCTCAAGGAAACCCGCGGCTGGACCGTGCTGCTGGAAAACGACGCCAACCTTGCGGCCCTGGGTGACCGCTGGCAGGGGGCAGCCGCGGGTATTGAAGATGTGGTGGTGATCCTGGCCAGTGAGCGGCTGGGCTCTGGCATTGTGGAGGGCGGCCGGCTGGTCCACGGAACGCGGGGCAGTGCCGGGGAGCTCGCGTACCTGAACCTGGTGGAAGGCGTGGGCGATACCTATGGCATTGCCCACCTGGCCCGGACCTGGGCGGCCGAAGCCCTGGCCACGGACAGCCCCACAGCCCTCCGTGACGTCCAGCCCGGGCGGGTGGAGGCAGAGCAGGTCTTCGCCGCCGCAGCCCAAGGCGATGCCGTGGCGATGGGCATCCTGGACCGGCTGGCGGACAGGATGGCCCGGGTGGTGGGGACCGTGGCCACCATGCTCAACCCCGAGCTGGTGGTAATCGGCGGCGGGGTGGCAGATTCGGCCCACGTGCTCCTTGACCCCATCAGCGAGCGCCTGGCTGAATACACTGCCACCCCCGCACGCGTGGCAGTATCCCCGCTGGGCGATTCCATCGTGACGGTGGGCGCCGTGCGCCGCGCCCTCGATTATGTGGAGGGGAACTCGCTGGACCTGGTGCTGGCGGGGCCCGTTACTCCGGCCTGAACCCGTTACTCCGGCATGACCATGGTCCGCAGGTCCAGCTGACGGAGCACCCGGTCCGCCACCTCCGGGTCCATGTCCGGCTCGTTGCGGGCCGCCACCACTTCCTGCCGCGCCGCGTCAAGCGCGATGGTCTGGACGGCGATGGCCAGCTCACGTCCCCGCTGGCGCTTTTCTGCCAGCGGTTCGTTCCTCAGGCTCCCGTCCGTCAGCTCCGCGTGCAGGCGCCGCATCCGGTCCCTGACCAGCGCCACTTTCTCCGGCGGCAGGTCCGTCATCAGGTCGTGCTGCTTCAGGGCCGCGACCGCCGCTGCCTGCGCACGTGTGGCCAGCAGCCGGACGGCGTCGCGTTCGGCTGTACCGTCCTCGGAGGCCTTGAGGAAACGCATCAACCACGGCAGCGTCAGCCCGGGAAGGACCAGCGTGGCAAGCAGCACCGCGCAGGCAATCACCAGCAGGTAGTCCCGGCCCGGGAAAGGCGTCCCATCCGCCAGGGTGAGCGGCAGGGCCAGGGCCAATGCCAGGGTGGCCAGCCCGCGCATGCCGCACCAGGTCAGGATGAGGACTTCCTTCAGGGACGTGGGCTGCAGGAGGTTCCGGCGGTTGCGGGCGCCAAGGGCCAGGACACCCAGCCACAGGAAGCGGACCGCGAAGACCAGGACGCAGACCACGACGGCCACCCCGATCATGCCGAAGATTTCCGTCCCCTCATCGCGGACCACATGGCGGATTTCCAGCCCCACCAGGCCGAAGGCCAGCCCGGTGACCAGCAGTTCCACCACATCCCAAAAAGCAGTCCGCGTGACGCGTTCGGCCGCGTCCTGCGGGCGGGCGTGGCGCTGCATTTCAAGGGCGGTCACCACCACGGCAATGACACCTGAGGCGTGCACCTCCTCGGCGAGGATGTACGCGGCGAAAGGCACCACCAGGGTCACAGCGCTGCGGGCCACCATGGATGTGACCAGCCGGGTGACCAGGGCGATCAGCCAGCCCATGGCGATGCCCACCAGGACGGCAAGTGCCGCGCCCACCAGGAACTGCAGGACGACGTCGGCCTGCACCCTGGTGCCGCCCACGGCGGCGGCCACGGCCGCCTGGAAGATCACGATGGCGGCGGCGTCGTTGAATAGTCCCTCGCTTTGAAGGACCGTGATCAGGCGGCGCGGCATGTGCACCCGGCCCGCCACCGACTCCACGGCCACAGGATCCGGGGGCGCCACCATGGCCCCGAGGGCGATGGCCGCGGGAACCCCTATGCCGGGAATCATCAGCCACGCCGCGCCGGCCACAACCGCCGTGGTGATGACCACCAGGGCCACGGCCATCAGGAGCAGCGTGCGCCACCGGACCCGGAACACCGCCCACGAACTCCGCTGGGCGGTGGCAAACAGCAATGGCGGCAGGAAGATGGGCAGGATGAGCTCTGGGGCAATCTCCAGGTCAGGAAAGCCCGGGATGAAGGTCAGCGCCACTGCCAGGAGGAGCATCAGGACCGGGTACGGCAGCTTCAGCCTGTCCCCCAGGCCCACAGCCACCACCGTGGCCAGCAGCAGTCCGATGATGAGGGCGAGCTGGTCCATGAGCCGCTTCCCCGGCGGTTACGGGCGCGGTTCCAGGGCCGCCGCCACGGGCAGCGTGCCGTCGCGGAATTCGATGGTCCGGCCGGCGGTCTGGGGCAGGTCCAGCACGGCTGCTGCCACGATGGCCGTATTGGCACGGGAGGTGTCCCGGTCCCCTTCCGGCGAAGGGTCGACGTCGATCAGTCCCGTTCCGGGCTTGTCCGTCAGTGCGCCAGGGCCAAGGATGGTCCAGGCCAGCCCGGTGCCGCGCAGGTACTCGTCCGCTGCCGCCTTGGCCTCCGCGTACGCAAAGAAGCTGTTGTCCTCCGGCACCCCGTGGTCCGTACCGGCACCGAAGTAGGACACCATGACGTACCGGTTCACCCCGGCCTGGACAGCGGCATCCATGGAGCGGATGGCGGCATCCCTGTCCACGGCGTAGGTGCGCTCCGGGCTGCCGCCCCCTGCGCCGGCGGACCAGACCACGGCGTCGTGTCCGGCGAGGGCCCCGGCGATGGCCTCGGTCGTCGAATTCTCCACGTCCAGCACGGCCGGCGTTGCGCCGGTGCCGGCGACGTCGCCGGCGTGGTCCGGATTGCGGATGAACGAGGTGACGGAGTGGCCCTCGCCGGTGAGGAGTGCGGACAGGAGAAGGGCCACTTTGCCGTGGCCGCCGATGATGGCGATGCGTGTCATGCACCCATTCTGCCTTCCCGGCACCTGCACGCTGAAGCCATTTGGCCCTGAACAGGGCCTTTGTGCCCTATCCCGCCTTTAAAGCGCCTGCCTAGCTTGGGGGCATGGCTGCCGGACCCCATGCGGGGCTAGATGGACCCGCATCAGAAGCAATGTTGAAGCTGGGCCGTTTCTTCACGAGGTGGGACCAGACAGAGGACGGCAGGGCGGTGTTCCGGGAGGGCGGCCGCAAGGGTGACATCTTTTATCGCGACCGCTGGAGCCATGACAAGGTGGTCCGCTCCACGCACGGGGTGAACTGCACCGGTTCGTGCTCCTGGAAGGTGTACGTCAAGGACGGCATCATCACCTGGGAGTCGCAGCAGACGGACTACCCGTCCGTGGGCGCGGACAGCCCGGAGTATGAACCAAGAGGCTGTCCCCGCGGGGCGGCCTTTTCCTGGTACACCTACTCCCCCACCCGCGTCCGCTTTCCATATGCCCGCGGAGTCCTGGTGGAGATGTACCGGGAGGCCAAAGCCCGGCTGGGCGATCCAGTGCTGGCCTTTGCAGAGATCGCTGCCGACCCGGAAAAGCGGCGGCGCTACCAGCAGGCCCGCGGCAAGGGCGGCCTGGTGCGCGTCTCCTGGCAGGAAGCCATCGAGATTGCCGCCGCAGCCCACGTGAACACCATCAAAACGTACGGCCCGGACCGCTGCGCGGGCTTCTCCCCCATCCCGGCCATGTCCATGGTGTCCCACGCGGTGGGGACCCGCTTCATCCAGCTCATCGGCGGGGTGATGACGTCCTTCTACGACTGGTACGCCGACCTTCCCGTCGCCAGCCCCCAGGTGTTCGGCGACCAGACCGACGTTCCCGAATCCGGAGACTGGTGGGACGCCCGCTACCTCATGATGTGGGGTTCCAACGTTCCGGTCACGCGCACCCCGGATGCGCACTGGATGACCGAGGTCCGGTACCGCGGCACCAAGGTGGTCACCGTCAGCCCCGACTACGCGGACAACACCAAATTCGCAGACGAATGGCTCCCGGCGCAGGCCGGAACCGATGCTGCACTGGCCATGGCCATGGGCCACGTCATGCTGAAGGAATCCTTCGTGGACCGGCAGGTGCCGTTCTTCACCGACTACGTGAAGCAGTACACGGACCTTCCCTTCCTGGTCAGGCTGGAGAAGACCGACGACGGCGCCCTCACGCCGTCGAAGTTCCTCACCGCCCTCGACGTCCCCGGGGAGTCCACGGCTGAGGATGCGGCGTTCCGCACCGTCCTGTTCGACAAGGCCGCGGGGCGGCCGGCGGTCCCCAACGGGTCGATGGGGTTCCGGTACTCGGGCAGCGGCGAAGGCAAGTGGAACCTGGACCTTGAGGGGATGGAGCCCGCCCTGTCCCTCCGGGAAGTGTCCGGGGAGAGCGCCGAAATCCTGCTCCCCTGTTTCGAGGACGCAGGCGGCGAAGGCAGCATCCTCCGCAGGGGTGTCCCGGTCATGGAGGTGGACGGCCAGCTGGTGACCACCGTGTTCGACCTGATGCTTGCCCAGTACGGCGTGGGCAGGGACGGCCTGCCCGGCGAGTGGGCGGCCGGCTACGACGACGCCGCCACCCCTTACACACCGGCCTGGCAGGAGGAGATCACCAGCGTCCCTGCCCAGGCCTGCATCCGGGTGGCTCGGGAGTTCGCCCGCAATGCAGAGCAGTCGCAGGGCCGCTCCATGATCATCATGGGCGCGGGCATTTGCCAGTGGTTCCACGGTGACACCACGTACCGGGCGGTGCTGGCCCTGGTGATGCTCACCGGCTGCATGGGCCGCAACGGCGGGGGCTGGGCGCACTACGTGGGCCAGGAAAAGACCCGGCCAATCACCGGCTGGGTGTCCCTGGCCAATGCCCTGGACTGGTCACGGCCGCCGCGGACCATGACCGGCACCAGCTACTGGTACATGCACACGGACCAGTGGCGGCAGGACGGGTACTCCGCCGACGCCCTCAAATCCCCTCTGTCCACCGGAAAGCTGGACGGCATGCACACGGCGGACGCCATCGCCCAGTCCGCCCGGCTGGGCTGGATGCCTTTCTACCCGCAGTTCGACCGCAACCCCCTGGACGTGGCCGATGAGGCGGAGGCCGCCGTGGCCGCCGGGACCGCCGCCGACGCACCTTCCTACATCGCCGAAGCGCTGAAGAACCGCTCCCTCAACCCTGCCATCGAGGACGTGGACGCCCCGGCCAACTGGCCGCGGACCCTGGTGCTGTGGCGGTCCAACCTCTTCGGTTCATCCGCGAAGGGCAACGAGTATTTCCTCCGCAACCTGCTGGGAACCCACAACAACGTCCTGGGCGGGGACAGCGCAGAGGAACTCAAGCCCCGGGACGTGGCCTGGCACCAGGAAGCGCCGGAGGGGAAACTGGACCTCCTGGTCTCCGCCGACTTCCGGATGACGTCCACCACGCTGCTGTCCGACGTCGTGTTCCCGGCCGCCACCTGGTACGAAAAGCATGACCTTTCCTCCACGGATATGCACCCGTTCGTGCACGCCTTCAGCCCCGCAATCGACCCGCCGTGGGAAACCAAGACGGACTTCGACACCTTCCACCTCCTGGCCCGGGAATTCTCCCGGCAGGCAAAAACCCACTTGGGCGTCCGCCGCGACCTCGTCAGCATCCCGCTGCAGCACGACACCCCGGGCCAGCTCGCCCAGCCCGGCGGCCGGGTCCGCGACTGGCGGGACCCGGACATCCCTGCGGTGCCGGGGCAGAATATGCCCGTCTTTTCCGTGGTGGAGCGGGACTACACGGCCATCGCGGACAAGCTCGCCGCCGTCGGGCCCCTGGCCGACAAACTGGGCTTCACCGTCAAGAATGTCACCTACAAAATGGCCGAACCGTTGGCCCGCCTCAGCCATGCCAACGGCGTGATGCTGGGCGGCGCGGCGGACGGCCGGCCGGCCATGGACACCGATTCAAAAATGGCGGAAGCAATCCTGGCGTTCTCCGGCACCACCAACGGCGCCTTGTCCGTGCAGGGCTTCAAGGACCTGGAGGTCCGCACCGGAAGGAAGCTGGCGGACCTGGCGGAGGGCTCGGAGGAAAAGTTCATCACCTTCGCCCAGACCCAGGCAGGTCCGGTCCCCGTGATCACGTCCCCGGAGTGGTCCGGCTCCGAGACCGGAGGGCGGCGGTACGCCCCGTTCACCATCAACATCGAACGGCTCAAACCCTTCCACACCCTCACCGGCAGGATGCATTTCTTCCTGGACCACGACTGGATGATCGACATCGGCGAGGCCCTGCCCATCTACCGGCCGCCGCTGGACATGCACCGGTTGTTCGGCGAACCGCGGCTCGGCTCGGACGGCGCCATGGAGGTGACGGTCAGGTACCTGACACCGCACTCGAAGTGGTCCATCCACTCCGAATACCAGGACAACCTGCTGATGCTGTCCCTGTCCCGCGGCGGACCGACCGTCTGGATGAGCCCGGCCGACGCCGACGCCATCAAGGTCCGGGACAACGACTGGGTGGAGTGCACCAACGTCAACGGCGTCCTGGTGGCACGCGCGATCGTCAGCCACCGCATGCCGGCAGGCGTGGTCTACGTCCACCACGCCCAGGAACGCACCATCGATGTCCCGAAATCGGAGGCGACCGGCCGGCGCGGCGGAATCCACAACTCCGTGACCCGGCTGCTGGTGAAACCCTCGCACCTGGCCGGCGGCTACGCGCAGCTGGCGTACGCGTTCAACTACCTTGGCCCCACCGGAAACCAGCGCGACATGGTGGCCACGGTGCGCCGCCGCTCGCAGGAGGTGCAGTACTGATGCGTGTGATGGCCCAAATGGGCATGGTGATGAACCTGGACAAGTGCATCGGGTGCCACACGTGCTCCGTGACCTGCAAGCAGGCATGGACCAACCGTGCCGGCATGGAGTACGTGTGGTTCAACAACGTGGAGACCCGGCCCGGGCAGGGTTACCCCCGCCGTTATGAGGACCAGGACCGCTGGTACGGCGGCTGGACCCTGAACCGCCGCGGCAAGCTGACGCTGAAGGTCGGCGGCAGGGTCAAGAAGTTGTTCGGCATCTTCGCCAGCCCTGTCCAGCCGGAGCTCAAGGACTACTACGAGCCCTGGACCTACGACTACAAGACCCTGGTGGACGCACCCCTGGGCGACGACTTCCCCGTGGCCCGGCCCAAGTCCCTGATCACCGGTGAAGACACTAAGATCACCTGGTCCGCGAACTGGGATGACAACCTGGGCGGCTCGCAGGACCACGGCCACCTGGATCCCATCGTGGAGAAGGTCCGGCGCGAGTCAGAGGACAAGATCAAGTTCGCCTATGAGCAGACCTTCATGTTCTACCTGCCCCGGATCTGCGAGCACTGCCTGAACCCGTCCTGCATGGCGTCCTGCCCGTCGGGCGCCATCTACAAGCGGGTGGAGGACGGGATCGTGCTGGTGGACCAGGACCGCTGCCGCGGCTGGCGCCAGTGCGTCACCGGCTGCCCTTACAAGAAGATCTACTTCAACCACAAGACCGGCAAGGCCGAGAAGTGCACGTTCTGCTACCCCCGCGTGGAGGTTGGCCTGCCGACCGTCTGCTCCGAAACATGCGTGGGCCGGCTGCGCTACCTGGGGTTGTTCCTGTACGACGCCGATGCCGTCACTGCGGCAGCGTCCGTCACCGACCCGCAGGACCTCTACGACGCCCAGATGGATGTGCTGCTGGACCCCCACGACCCGCGCGTCCAGGCCGAGGCCAGGGCGCAGGGCATCCCGGAGGACTGGCTGGACGCGGCCCGCCGGTCCCCCGTCTACGCCCTGGCCAAGGTCTACAAGGTGGCGCTGCCGCTGCACCCGGAGTACCGCACCATGCCCATGGTCTGGTACGTGCCGCCGCTCTCCCCGGTGGTGGACCTGCTGCGGGACCAGGGCCACGACGGCGAGGACACCGGCAACCTGTTCGGCGCCATCGACGCCCTCCGGATCCCGGTGGAGTACCTCGCCGAACTCTTCACCGCCGGGGATACGGAACGGGTCACCGCCGTCCTGCGGAAGCTTGCGGCCATGCGTTCCTTCATGCGCGGCATCAGCATGGGCGAGGACCCCGACGAGTCCATCCCGGAGGCGGTGGGCATGGACGGGCAGACGATGTACGACATGTACCGGCTGATGGCCATCGCCAAGTACAGCGAGCGCTACGTCATTCCCACAGCCCACGTGGAGCAGGCCCACGACCTGGAGGAGCTGGGCTGTTCGCTGGATTTCGACGGCGGACCGGGCATGCAGGATTCAGCACCGTTCGGCGAGGCGAGCGGCAGGCCCGTCCCGGTGGCCGTGGACACGTTCAACGCGCTGCGGGACCGGCAGAGCTCGGACACCATCGCGGCAGGAACAAGCCTGCGCGGGAGGGTGAACCTGTTGAACTGGGATGGCCGCGGCGCACCTCCCGGACTCTTCCCGGACAAGGATTACCCGGACAGGCATTCCCCGGACGGCGGCCCGGCCCCGGACACCCTTGCCGGTGCCGAGGACCAACAGTGAACCGGCCAGCCATGACCCGCCGCGACCAGGTGGTCTACCTTGCCGCGGCCTGGTGCCTGTCCTACCCGGACGAGGAACTGGTGGAGCGGGTTCCCCTGGTCCGGGCCGCGCTGTCCGAATTTCCCGGCGCCCTGCCCGGGTTCGCGCCGGTGCTGGACCTGCTGGCAGCCACCCCGCCCATGGAACTGCAGGCCCAGTACGTCCGGGAATTCGACCTCGGCAGGCGGCATGCCCTGCACCTGAGCTACTGGACGGACGGGGACACCCGCCGCCGCGGAGAAGTGCTGGGCCTCTTCAAGGAGGCCTACCGGCACAGCGGTGTCCTGGTGGACCTGGACGGGGAACTCCCGGACTACCTGCCCATGGTGCTGGAATTCGCGGCCCGGGTTGATGGGGCCGCCGGACGCGAACTGCTGCAGCGCTACCGGGCCAGCCTTGAGATGCTCCGGCTCGGGCTGCTGCGGGACAACCTGCCGCACAGCGGGATCCTGGCGGCCATCTGCGCCACGCTGCCCGGAAAGTCACCGCAGGACGAGCAGGAAGTGATGCGCATGGCCGGATACGGACCACCCACCGAAAGCGTGGGGCTCGACCCCTATGACCCGCGGCTGCTGCCCGTCAGGAGGGGCTGACCATGCGGGCACTCGGGGCGATGCTCGAGACGGAGCCGGGAGCCGCCGTCGTCGTTAACACCTGGGACACCGTCCTGTGGGGCGTGCTGCCCTACGTCATGGCGGTGGTGCTGGTGGGCGGGCTGGTGTGGCGGTACCGGTACGACCAGTTCGGCTGGACCACCAGGTCCTCCCAGCTGTATGAATCCCGGCTCCTGCGGATCGCTTCCCCGCTGTTCCACTTCGGGCTGCTGGCCGTCATCGCCGGGCATTTCTTCGGCCTGGTGATTCCGATGGCCTGGACGGCGGCGGCGGGCATGAGCCAGGAGTTCTACCACTTCAATGCCCTGCTGGTGGGCGGCATCGCCGGTGTGGGAACGCTGGGCGGAATTGCGCTGCTGATCTACCGGCGGCGCACCACGGGGCCGGTGTTCATGGCCACCACCAAGAACGACAAGACCATGTATGTGGTGCTGACTGCTGCCATCGTGTTTGGCCTGTGGACCACGCTGGCCAGCGTGTTCGAGGGCGAACACGGGCACAACTACCGGGAAACGGTGGCGCCGTGGTTCCGGTCGCTGTTTATCTTCCAGCCGGATATTGCGGCGATGGCGGCCGCGCCGTTCTCCTTCCACCTGCACACGCTGGTGGGGATGGCGCTGTTCGTCATCTGGCCGTTCACGCGGCTGGTGCACGCCTTTACCGCGCCCCTGCACTACCTGTTCCGCCCATACATCGTTTACCGGTCACGGGACAGGGAGACCAAGGGCCGGGGCTGGTCCGCCGTGGGCACGCCGGACAGGGACACGCGCAACCGCTGACCGGCGGTGCGTTTTGGATGATGTGGTGAGGAGCAAGCAGTGGCCGGAACAACCTCAACGCCAGTGACCGGCAGGGCGCTGAACCTGGCGCTGGCCACGGCGGCGTCGGTGGCAGGATTCTGGGCGTGGAACTCGGTGGCCACACTGGGTGCCTTCTACACCCAGAACCTGTCCCTGACGCCGGCCACCACGGGGATCCTGGTGGCCATGCCGGTGTTCGTCGGTTCGCTGGGACGGATCGTAGTGGGCACGCTCACGGACAAGTACGGCGGCAGGGCCATGTTCACCTTTGTCCTGCTGGCCGCCATCCCGCCCATCCTCCTGGTGTCCGTGGGCGGCCTCATCAGTTCCTTTGCGCTGGTGCTGGGGGCGGGGCTGCTGCTCGGCGTGGCGGGGACGGTGTTCGCCGTGGGGATCCCGTTCGTCAGTGCCTGGTACGAACCGGCACGCAGGGGCTTCGCCACCGGCGTCTTTGGCGCCGGCATGGGCGGGACGGCGCTGGCTGCTTTCCTGAATCCGCGGCTGGTGGCCGCGATCGGGTACTTTCCCACCCACCTGCTGATCGCCGGGGTCCTGGCCGCGATGGCGGCACTGGTCTGGTTTGTCATGAAGGAATCACCGGGCTGGGCCCCCAACCACGCGCCCGTGCTGCCCAAACTCCTGGACGCGGCCAGGACGGCCGTCACGTGGAAGATGTGCTTCCTGTACGCAGTTGTCTTTGGTGGCTTCGTGTCGTTCGCCACCTACCTGCCCACCTACCTGCGCGACGTCTACAGCTTCGATCCTGCCGGCGCCGGCGCCCGGACGGCCGGATTTGCCCTGGCCGCCGTCCTGGCCCGTCCCGTTGGCGGGGTGCTGGCGGACAAGCTGGGCTCCAAGCCCGTGGTGCTCGTGGCGCTGGCTGCCGTCGCGGTCCTGGGCTGGGTGGTGAACCTGCGGCCCGACGGCGAGGTTCCCGCAGGTGCCACGTTCGTTGCCATGGCTGCGGCGCTGGGGCTGGGGACGGGCGGGGTGTTCGCGTGGGTTGGTGTCCTGTCCCCGGCAGGAAAAGTGGGCAGCATCAGCGGCATCGTCAGCGCGGCGGGCGGCCTGGGCGGCTATTTTCCCCCGCTGGTCATGGGCGCAACCTACGACGCCGCGACGCGCAGCTATTCGATCGGGCTGCTCCTGTTGGTGGGAACAGCCCTGGTGGCCCTCCTGTTCACCCTGCTCGCGGTCCAGCCACGGGCCGGGACGGCAGCGGTTCAGCGGGCACGGTAACGCAGGTACACCACCCCGTTGCCGAACCGGCGCTCCTCCAGCAACTCCAGCCGTGCCTTCAGTCCGTCCGGCAGGAAACGCAGGCCGCCGCCGACGGCCACCGGGTTGATGAACAGCTGGCACTCATCCACCAGCCCGGCTTTGAGGGCGTGCGCCGCGAGGGTGGGGCCGCCGATGCTGATGTCCCGGTCGCTGTCCTCCTTGAGGTCCCGCACGGCTTCCGGGAGGAACTGCCGCTCCAGGCGGGTTTTCGGGGTACTGGGGGTGTCCAGCGTGGTTGAGTAGACCACCTTGTCCGCCCCCTGCCAGATGCGGGCATAGTCCTGGATGACCGGCGGCTCATCCCGCGTGTCCATGGTTTCCCAGACCGACATCACCTCATACATCCGGCGGCCCAGGAGGTAGGTGCCCACATCCCGCTCCAGGTCGTTGACGAAAGCGTGGATTTCCTCGTCCGGCGCGGACCAGTTGAAGTTGCCGTCCGTGTCTGCGGTGTAACCGTCCAGGGACATGATTGCGGAGTAGATCAGCTGCGCCATGGGCCCATTCTGCCGGGGGAATCCTGCGGGGAACAGGGACGCGCCGGGGTTTGGCGGCCGGCGCGGGTCACAGCAGGTTTGCCGCCAGGGTCCGGGCAATGAAGGTGCCGTAGCGTTCGGCGGACCATTCCCGCTTGATCACCAGGGTCTCGTAGAGTTCGGCGGCGGTGGAGGTGAACATGATGTCGGCAGCCTCGGCCGTACTGAGGCCGGGCCGGAGGAGCCCCCTGCCCACCAGCTGCCGCGCATTGTGCAGCATCCGGCGGTAACGGGCATCGTCCACGTCACGCAGCAGTGCCGCCATGGAAGCGTCGCCGCTGGCCGCCGCATCCCTGATGAGCAGGTAGACCGGGGCGCCGATAGGACTGATTTCCGTGGTGAACCGGCCGAACCGCTCCATCAGGCGTACCGGGTCCGTTTCCGTTGTCTGGGCGAGATCGGACCTCTGTTCGGCCGGCGGGCCGCCCGCACCAAGGAGGCTCTCCTCGTAAATGGCGCGGACCAGCCCCGCCTTGCTGCCAAAGTTCTTGTAGACCGACTCGGCGGATACCCCGGCAGCACGGGCAATCTGGGCAATCGTCGTCGCCCCAAATCCCTGTGTGAGGAACAGCTCCCTGGCATGCGCCCGGACCCTGTGCAGCGACTCCGCAGCGAGCTGCCGGCGCCGCCGTGCGTCATAACTTCGCCTCGCGGGGCGTTTCCCGGAGGCATTGACTGGGCTCTGCATGCGGTCTTAAACTCCAATCAATACAGCTAACTGTATTTAAATCAATCTAACAGGTGACAGCCTCGCCCGGCGAGGCATCAAGGAGCTTTTCCATGGACACGCCAGACGGCGTGGACCGCCTCCCCGACGGCCCTGTGCGCCGAATGTTTTCCGCAGCCCAGCGGCGCGACCTCGATGCCATGATGGCCGAGTTCGCAGACGACTACGTCAATATCACCCCCAACCACCCCGCCCGCAGCTTCACCGGGAGTGCGCAGGTACGGAAGAACTGGTCCGCGCTGTTCGCAGGGATCCCTGACCTCACCGTGACAGTGTTGGACTCGGCAACCGGCACCGGCACCGGCACCGGCGGCAAAGTATGGGTCGAATGGGGATCGCGTGGCACCCGCCTGGACGGCAGCGCCGTCGAGCAGGCCGGCGTGGCAATCTTCAGCGTCCGTGGCGACCGGATCGTGGCCGTCAGGTTCTACCTGGAGCCTGTCGAAAGGGATACGGCGGACGTGAATGCCGCGGTCCAGGCCGTCACCGGAGCCGGCCCGGAAGGAGCAGGGCCATGATCCTCCTGGTGGGGGCAACGGGTGACCTGGGCGGCCGGGTGGCCCGGCTGCTGCGTGAATCCGGGCAGGATGTCCGCTGCCTGGTCCGGCCCACCACTGACGATTCACCGCTCCGGGCGATCGGCGCGCAGATTGTGCGCGGCGACCTCACCGAACCTGCGACGCTGGCGCCCGCGTGCGAGGGCGTCGAAACGGTGATTGCCACGGCAACGGCGATCACCCGCCGGTTTGCGGGGACCAGTTCCGCCACCATTCGGGACGTCGACGAGGTGGGCATGGGCCATTTTGTTGATGCCGCGGAGGCCGCCGGCGTGCAGCGCTTTGTCTACCTGTCCTTCCCGATCGGCGGCGCCAGGCGGCGGACCCCGCTGGAACAGGCCAAGCTCGCCATTGAGCGGCGCCTGGCGGACTCCCCCATGCGCGCCGTGGTGGTCCGCTCCGACGGCTTGCAGGAAGTCCAACTCAGCCGCGCCGCCCGGTTCGACCTCGCGGCGGGAAAGGCAACCGTCATCGGCAAGGGCGACAACCGCCGTCGGCTGGTATCCAGCGGGGATATTGCCGCCCTCCTCGCCGCTGTGGCGCTGGAGCCCGCTCCGCCGGCACAGATCGACGTGGGCGGACCCGAGCCCCTGACCACGAACGAGATCATTGGGCTGGCAGGGGAACTGTCCCACCGCCCCATGAAGGTGCAGCGCATGCCGCGCCCCGTGGCGCGGCTGGCCACGCTTATGTTGAAACGCAGGAACGACGCCATGGCTTCTGCGCTGGGCGCCGGGTTGTCTTCGGATATCGAGGAGGCCACCTGGGATGACAAACCCCTCCGCCAACGCGGAATCAATCCAAGGTCGGTCACCGACTTCCTGAAGGAGCAGTCGCAGGCGCTGGCCGGCCACTGACCCCCTCGATCAAGGCCGGCGCGACACCAGGAACTGCTGGGCCAGGGTCCAAGCGTTGGAGACCGTCCAGTAGACCAGGACGCCGATGGGGAAGAAGATGCCGCCAACACCGAAGATCAACGGCAGGACATAGAGGAGGACCCGCTGCTGGCGCATCAGGGGACTATCGGCGTCCTGCCCCGCCATGCTCCGCGCCGCCACGAGTTTCTGGGTGAGGAACTGGCAGGCGATCATCACCAGGATCATGACGACGGCGAGCACCGCCACGGCGGCTTGGTCCCCGCCGCCGTGCAACAGGGAGGCGGACAGCGGGGCTCCAAAGATGCTGGAGGAGTCAAACTGGACCACCTGGTCCCGGCCCAGGGCTCCGATTCCTGCGCCTTGGGGCGCGGCGCTGGAGATCCCGGACAGCACCTGGAACAGGGCCAGGAAGAACGGCGCCTGGATCAGGAGCGGCAGGCACGCAGAGAACGGGTTGGTGCCATGTTTCCTGTACAGGGCCATCTGTTCCTGGGCCATGGCCTGCCGCGACGCCTGGTCCGTCCTGCCTTTGTATCTGTCCTGGAGCTCCTTCAGGTCCGGCTGCAGCTGCCGCATCCGGCGCTGGGCCCGGACCTGCGCCAGGAACACCGGGATCAACGCCGCGCGGATCACCAGTACCAGCCCGATGATGGACAGCGTCCAGGTCCAACCGCCTGCCGCGGGCATGCCCGCCGCCCTGAGTCCATCGTGGAAAGCCACCATGATGACGGACACCAGCCACCGGAACGGTTCCATCACCGCCGTGAAAAAGTCCACCGAGTCCCCAATCCGCCAGTTGCTGCCAAGCTACTTCGGATCACCCCGGTTGTCACGGTTAAGCAGCAAGCGGGGGCCGGCGGTTTCGCCGGCCCCCGCTTCGGTCACCACCTGGTTCCGGCGGGCCCGTCCCGTCAGTTACTTCTTCACGAGTGCGTTGCCGTAGCCTGCATCGCATCGGCCGTCATGGATCACTCCTGCGCCCGGCGCCACCACGTAGTCGCTGACCGGGTTGAAGACCGCGGTGTTGATGTTGGTCACCCTGCTGGCGCACTGGTCGGCGGCACCGGAACTGACACCCTTGCCGCCAATCCACATGTCGATCCAGATGGTGGAGTTGGTTCCGTTCGCGTTGGCGCCCTGGTGGCACGGGCCGCCCTGGGGATCGTTGCCATCGCCGCAGGTGTCCTCCACGATGAAGTAGCGGCGGACGTCCGGGAGGTAGATGCGCGTGCCTGCGGGAAAGTCGAGGATGTCCTGCCCCGTAGCCAACGAGTGCCCTACAGCGATGGTGATGGGGTCTTCAAAGGTGCCTGTGCCGCCGGCAGACTGATGCAGCACAGGGTGGCTGATGGTTGCCGACCCGGCAGGGGTGTTGTCGAACCAGGTGTACGCCGTGGTGTACGTGGTGGTGACAATCCGCTCGGAGGACGGCTGGGCCGCGGGCGCCGGGACAGCGGGCGCGGGTGCGGGCTTTGCCGCGGCGGAAGGAATCGTGGCGGGCAAGGGAACTGACGCGGCGGCCTTGCCGGCTGCCGGGGCGCCGGCAGCCACCTTTGCGGCTGCTGCGGCTGCCTGGGCCTCGGTCTTGGCCACCTTCTCCGCAGCTGCGGCTTCTTCGGCTTCCTTGGCCTCAGTGGCCGCCTTCCCGGCCTGGGCTGCCGCGGCAGCCCTGTCGGCGGCAATGCGCTGGGAGGCGCCCACCTGGTCGGGCGGCGTGTCCTTGGAAGTGCTGGCGCTGGCCTCGATGCCGGCGGAGCTAAAGCCCGGCGATGGGGCGGAGGGGTTGGCGGCGCCGGTGACGGTGCCACAGGCGGTTGTGGCAAGGAGTGCCGAGAGCATGCCGGCGGCGAGCAGATGGTTTCTGCGCATGAAAACTGAGCCTCTTCATGGGAGTGCGGATGGGGCAGCGACACCAGGGTGCCCTGCCCGGACAGGGTTACGGTCTGCGGAATGCAAGGCACAGGCCTGGGACTTAGCACACGCAAGAGCGTTCAGGACGCTCCCCCAAGCGTGTGTGCCAACCGGTGACCTAAACGTTACATGCCGCGCAGGGTACGTGCCAATCGGAAGGCACTGAGGCCTCCGGGTCATGGCGTTCCGCATAGACGCTTTTGTGTTTGGGTGGGCCTACTGCAGGCAACGAAAAGACCCCCGGAATCTCGGGGATTCCGGGGGTCTTACTTGGTAGCGGTGGGGAGGCTCGATCTCCCGACCTCACGATTATGAGTCGTGCGCTCTAACCAACTGAGCTACACCGCCACGAATGAGAAAAACCCGCGTCAAGCCGGTCAAACCGCCTTGACGCAGGCCCTCATTCAGAGCCCCCCACCGGAATCGATCCGGTGACCTCGTTCTTACCAAGAACGCGCTCTACCACTGAGCTAGGGGGGCAACGAGTAAATACTCTACCGGAAGATTTCCGCACCAACAAATCGGCGTACCGGGCAGCTTCCGGCCTCCTGGGTACGTCGTCTCCTGGACCGTCTACCCGGATTTTCCGCGGAATTCCGGGGCGGGAGGGCCATGGGCAGCAGGGCGGACGGCGGCGGAAACCGCCTTTCAGAGGCTCCCCGCCTTCATGCCCGGACGGGAATGTGTCCATCCCCACATCCGGCTTCCGGTTAAAGGCCGATGGGCCGGCTCGAAAGCCGGCCCATCGCCGTCGTCAATTCCTCAACCTGCGGAAGGGTTTACCACTTGCCCTTGCGGTTGAAGTCGCGGTGTCCGCTGTCGCCGCCGCTGCGGGGCTTGCGGGAGCCGTCGCCGTGGCCGCCGAAGCGGGAGTCGCCGGACTGGCCGCGGTCGCTGAAGGAACGCTCTGAACGGTCGCTGTACGAACGTCCGCCGCGGTCAGCCGAGGACCGCTCGCCGTCGTTCTTCCGGAATTCCTTCTTGAACCCGCCGTTGCCCTTGAAGTTGCCGCCGCGGTCACCGCCACGGTTGCCCTGGTAGGCGCCTCGGTCACCCGAGGGCTTGCGTCCGTTGTCCAGCTCAAGGTGGATCAGCTCGCCGCCGATCCGGGTGCGGGACAGGGCGCGCAGCTGCTCGGGGCTCAGGTCCGCGGGAAGCTCCACGAGGGAGTGGTCCGAACGGATGTCGATGCCACCGATCTGGGCCGAGGAAATGCCGCCCTCGTTGGCGATGGCGCCCACGATGGAACCCGGCATGACGCGCTGGCGGCGTCCGACGGCGATCCGGTAGGTGGCGTTGCCCTCGGTGAGCGTACGGGTCGGGCCGCGTGAGCCGAAGCCGTCCTTGGAGCGCTCACGCTTCTGGAACTCGGGAGCCGCGGGCAGTTCCTTGACCAGGAGCGGCTGTCCGCCCTGCGCCATAACGGCCAGCGCCGCAGCGATTTCTGCTGCCGGCACCTTGTGCTCTTCCTCGTAGGAAGCGATCAGGTCGCGGAACATCGAGACGTCCTCGGACTCAAGGGTCTCGGTGATGCGCTCGGCAAACTTGCCAAGACGCAGCGTGTTCACGGTCTCGGCGGTGGGCAGGTGCATCTGCTCCACCGGCTGGCGGGTGGCCTTCTCGATGGAACGCAGCAGGTACTTCTCGCGCGGCGTCATGAACAGGATGGCGTCGCCGGAGCGGCCCGCACGGCCCGTGCGGCCGATGCGGTGCACGTAGGACTCGGTGTCATGCGGGATGTCGTAGTTGATCACGTGGCTGATGCGCTCGACGTCCAGGCCGCGGGCGGCGACGTCGGTAGCAACGAGGATATCGATCCGGCCTTCCTTCAGCGCGTCCACGGTACGTTCGCGCTGCTGCTGCGGGATGTCACCGTTGATCGCTGCGGCCTGGAAGCCCCGGGCCTTCAACTTGTCAGCCAGGTCCTCGGTAGCCATCTTGGTCCGCACGAAGGCGATGACGCCGTCGAACTCTTCCACCTCGAGGATGCGGGTCATGGCGTCCAGCTTGTGCGGCCCCATGACCTGCAGGTACCGCTGGCGGGTGTTGGCGCCGGTGGTGGTCTTGGACTTCACCGAGATCTCGGCGGGGTCGTTCAGGTACTGCTTTGACATCCGGCGGATCTGGCTCGGCATGGTGGCGGAAAACAGCGCCACCTGGCGGTCAGAGGGGGTCTGCTGGAAGATCTGCTCAACGTCGTCGGCGAAGCCCATGCGCAGCATCTCGTCGGCCTCGTCCAGCACCAGGTACTGGAGCTCGGACAGGTCCAGGGAGCCCTTGGAGATGTGGTCGATCACGCGGCCGGGGGTACCCACAACCACCTGGGCGCCGCGGCGCAGGCCGGCGAGCTGGGGACCGTAGGCGGAGCCGCCGTAGACGGGCAGGACGGTGAAGTCGTCGATGTGCTTGGCGTAGGAGGTGAAGGCCTCGGCAACCTGGAGGGCCAGCTCGCGGGTGGGGGCCAGGACCAGCGCCTGGGTCTTGCGGGACGGGCCGTTGAGGTCGTGGAGTTCAGCCAAGCGGGACAGTGCCGGCACTGCGAATGCTGCAGTCTTGCCGGTACCGGTCTGGGCCAGGCCAACAACGTCGCGGCCTTCGAGCAGCAGCGGGATGGTTGCTGCCTGGATGGGGGACGGCTTCTCGTACCCGACATCCTGCAGGGCGGCCAGGACGCGGCCGTCGATGCCGAGGTCGGCGAACTTCACGGTGTCGTCGTCTTCCGCGGCTTTGGCCGCAGGAGCCGCCCCAGCTGGGGCTTCGGGTTCGGTGGCAACGGGCTGCTCTGCCGGGGCAGCAGCCTCGGTGAATTCGACGGCGGTGGTCTCAGCGGTTGCCGCTGCGTCGATGGTTTCGTTCTGGTTTTCGGGCATAGAGAGTTATTCCTCATCCATAGGGGGCCAGGCGGCACTACCCGAGGTGAGCGGAGCCGCAGTACACGTGCCGATGGTGCCGGGCAAACATTGACCGGCCGGTCACAGAAGTCCGGCGCTTTCGCAATCCCGTGGCAGGACTTCGCGCTGCATCTCTTGGCTGCTATCCCAGCAGTCTGTACAGCGTTTTCTTTAGCCGGCTCTCCCTATGAAAATGCCCGCATCGCTTGCGCGGGCCCCAACACTTGCCAGTCCTGCCTCAAGAATTGGGCAGGAAAAAGGGATTTCCGGAGTGGGGGATGTTTCAAGTGTAAGGCACGGACGCCGCGGACCGGAAATTGAACGGCCGACGGCGGCGGTGAGCTTGCGCACACACCGCACCCTCCAGCCGCGCTGCTGGGCGGTCCCTACCGTCCCAGCCGCCGCAGCAGTACCCCAAACTTGGTGTGGTACTCGTCCTGGAGCCGGATCTCGCCGTCGTCCTCTGCTCCGCGGAGGGCCTCAATCACGTCCACGTCCGGTTCGCTGAACCATTTGCCAATGGTGATGCCGTGGCGCGGGACGAACGTCCGCTCGATCGTGTCCCCGGCCTGGATGCTGCCCGTGCGGAGGACGCGCAGGTACGTCCCCACCCGACCTTCCTCGGTGAAGCGCTTCACCCACTGCGGTTCCTTCATCCGGCGCTGGAACGTGGCGCACGGGGTGCGCGGGGACGTGACTTCGAGTTCGACGCCGGAGCCCACCGCCCAGCGCTCGCCAATCACTGCGTGGGTGGTTTCGATGCCGGATACCCGCAGGTTCTCCCCGAAGGTGCCCGGCGGCAGTTCCCGCCCCAGGGCAGCGGCCCAGAAGTCCGCGTCGGCCTGCGAGTAGGCGTAGACGGCCTGGTCCTCCCCGCCGTGGTGGGCCCTGTCGGCCTGGATGTCCCCGCGGAGGCCCAGCTTGTGCACCTTGACCGGACCACCGGCCGGGCGCTTATCGATGGCCGTGACGCCAACACTGCTCTGGTCCCCCAGCAGCTGGTGGACGCGGCAGACGGCAAGGACAGAACCGGATTCCATGGCATCAGTCTAGGGTCCCGGGGCACAGCGCCGGCACGCACCCGCAATGGGCAGTTCTCCCCCCCTTGCCGCAGGGCATTCCTGCTCGCAGGCGGCATCGGCAGGGACTACGCTGATTCGAGACTTGCATTTGGGGGTGCAGTGCTGCGCCCAAATCGCGTGACCAATTGAGGGGGACGCCGTGGACTCGAACCAGAAAGACCCAAAAGAGGAACCGGAAACCGGGCCGGCAAACGACGCCGGCAGTGGCGCCGGCAGCACTGCCAAGCCACCGCCCTGGCAGGTCCCCAAACCGGAGCTGCGTCCCGAACTCCTCAACGAGCCCGTCACCCCCGTGGATCCGTTTGCGGGCGAGCGGGAAAAGCAGCTCAACCAGGCGGCAGCCCGCAAGAAGCGCTCGCAGCGCCGCACCGTGGTGGTGGGCCTCGGCGTGACCGCTTTGCTGGCCGGCACCATCACGGCGGTGGTGGCCAGCAATGAGGATGACCCTGAGTACGCACAGGTCTGTTTCAACGACGAAACCGGCGAGCGCGTGGCGGACACCAACTGCGACAGTTCCGCCGGCCGCAGTGGCGGCATCTACGCCTGGTACTTCTACTCCCGCGGGGCAAGCGTTCCCCCCATCGGCCAGAACAGGTCCACCGCACCCAACTACACCCGCAGCGTCCCCACCGGCGCCAAGGCGTCCACGGGCTACAGCAGCAAGGGCGGCACGGTCAGCCGTGGCGGGTTCGGTTCAAGCGCCAAGAGCGGTTCAAGCGGCGGCGGCGGCAAGGTCTCGGGAGGCTGAGGATGAAACGGATGTTGTCTGAGCCCCGGCAGGGCTGGAAGCAGAAGATAGAAGAGCAGGGCCTGGTTTTCTCCACCACCACCATGGATGACGGGCGCCGGATCGAGTACTGGAACGAATCGGCGTACTACGAGTTCACCATGGACGAGGTGGAGACCCTTGAGCTCGTGGCCGAGGACATGCACCGGATGTGCCTCGAGGCAGCCAAGTTCCTGGCCACCGGCGCCATGGGCAGCATCGGCATCGGCCCCCAGGCCTTGGAGCTGGCAGCGGAATCCTTGCAGGCCGGCGACGTGGACGTGTACGGCCGGTTCGACTTCATCTACGACGGCCAGGGCGGCCCGGCCAAAATGCTCGAATACAACGCGGACACCCCCACCGGGCTCATCGAGGCCGCTGTGGCCCAATGGTTCTGGCTGCAGGACGTCCACCCGGAAAAGGACCAGTGGAACGGCATCCACGAGGCGCTGATCCGGCAATGGAAGAAGTTCCAGTACCGCACCGGCATGAGCACCCTGCACGTTGCCCATTCCGAGGTGGAGGAATCCGGCGAGGACTGGATGACCGCTGCTTACATGCGGGACGTGGCCGGCCAGGCCGGGTGGACCACCATCGGCATCAACATGTCCGATATCGGGTGGGACCCCAACCTGAACCGCTTCGTGGACCTGGACAACTTCATGATCAGCACCATCTTCAAGCTCTACCCATGGGAGCTGATGATGAAGGAGGAGTTCGGGCCCCGGCTGCTGGAGCGGGCCCACAACCCGCGCTGGGTGGAGCCGGCCTGGAAAATGCTGCTGTCCAACAAGGCACTGCTCGCCGCTTTGTGGCACCTCTACCCCAACCACCCCAACCTGCTGCCCGCGTACCTCACTGACCCCGGGCCGCTGAAGGAATGGGTGGCCAAGCCCCTGCACGGCCGCGAAGGCGACAACATCCGCATCCACGCGGACGGCATCAGGCTGGAGCAGCCCGGCGGCTACGGCCGCGAGGGCTGGTGCTACCAGCAGTACCACCCCCTCCCGGACTTCGACGGAAACCGTCCCGTCCTGGGCCTGTGGGTGGTTGACGGCGAGTCCGTGGGCTGCGGCATCCGGGAATCGGACGGGCCGGTCACGGACTACTTCTGCCGCTTCGTGCCCAACACCATCGATGCACCGGCGCCGCTTTCGGCGGTGGCCGACTCCACCAAGGCAGGGATCGCCCTATGAGTACGGACATGACGACGGCGGGACCCTCCGGAGGCGGGCCGGGCACCCCGGTGCCTGCCAAGGGACTGCGGGCCGGGATCCTGGATCTGGGCGACTCGGTGATGCTGGGGCTGGCCTCCACCGCGCCGGTATACTCGCTGGCGGCCACCCTGGGCCTGATTGTTGCCGTCAACGGCAACTACACGCCCCTGATCCTGCTGCTGGGTTTCATCCCGGTCCTCTTCATCGCTTACGCCTTCCGCGAGCTCAACAGTGCCATCCCGGACTGCGGCACCACGTTCACCTGGTCCCGCCAGGCCTTCGGCCCCTGGGCCGGCTGGCTGGGCGGCTGGGGCGTGGCGCTGGCCGGGATCGTGGTCCTGGCCAACCTGGCGCAGGTGGCCGGCCAGTACCTGTGGCTGCTGGTGGGCGACGGATCTCTGGCGGAGAACCAATTACTGGTTACCGGCACAGGGCTGGCGTTCATCATCCTCATGACCCTGGTGAACTACCGCGGGATCCGGCTGGGCGAACACGTCCAGCGCGTCCTGACCTATGTCCAGTACATTGCGCTGGGCCTCTTTGCGCTGGCCATTGTGGTGCGGATCGTGGGCGGTGCGCCGGAGGGGCAGGCCTTTGATTTCGAGTGGTTCAACCCTGCAGGCGCCTTCGCCGATCCCGGTGCCGTGGTGCATGGAGCCCTCCTGGCCCTCTTCATCTACTGGGGCTGGGACACCTGCCTTGCCGTGAACGAGGAGACCGAGAACCCGTCCACCACCCCCGGCCGCGGCGCCGTGATCTCCGCCTTCGTGCTGGTGGCGATCTACGTTTCCGTGGCGCTGCTGGTGATGATGTACGCCACGGTGGGCTCCGAGGGGATCGGCCTGGGCAACGAGGCCAACCAGGATGACGTCTTCCTGGCCATGAAGGACGTGGTGCTGGGCCCATGGGGCTGGCTGATCGTCGTCGCGGTTCTGGCGTCCGTCCTCTCCTCCACCCAGACCACCATCCTGCCCACAGCCCGCGGGACCCTCTCCATGGGCGTCCACGGGGCGCTGCCGGCAAAGTTCGCGGAAGTGCACCCGCGAAACCAGACGCCGGGTTTTTCCACCCGGGTGATGGGCGGCGCGGCCGCGGCCTATTACGTGGCCATGAGCTTCCTGAGCGAAAACCTCCTGGCGGACTCCATCAGTGCCATCAGCCTGTTCATCGCGTTCTACTACGCCCTGACCGGCTTCGCCTGCTTCTGGTACTTCCGTGGAACGCTGCGGGAATCGGTGCGCAACCTCTGGTTCCGCGGCATCCTGCCGCTGGCCGGGGCGTTGCTGCTGACCGCGGCGTTCTTCATCTCGGCGGTGCAGATGTGGGACCCGGCCTACGGTGACACCCAGATCTTCGGCGTCGGCGGCGCTTTTGTCAGCGGCGTGCTGCTGCTGGCGCTCGGTGTGGTCCTCGCCGTCGTCTGCCGTTTCCTGCCCGCCACCCGCGGCTACTTCCTGGCGGCGAAATGACTGGTGAAGAAATGACTGGTGAACAGATGCCTGGTGAAGCCGTGACCGGCGGTCCGTCCGATGTCCTGGACCTCGACTCCCTGCTGTCCGCGGAGGAACTGGAGCTCCGGCAAAAGGTCCGCGACTTCACCCACCAGCGGATCAGGCCGGACATCGCCCGCTGGTACGAGGACGCCGTCTTCCCCCTCGACCTGGCGACCGAGCTGGGTGAGCTGGGCGTGCTGGGGATGCATCTGGAGGGTTATGGCTGCCCGGGCCGGTCCGCCGTCGAATACGGCCTTGCCGCCATGGAACTGGAGGCCGGCGACTCAGGCATCCGCACCTTCGTGTCCGTCCAGGGTTCACTGGCCATGACCGCCATCCACACCTGGGGCTCCGAGGAGCAGAAGCAGGAGTGGCTGCCGCGCATGGCAGCGGGTGAGGTGATCGGCTGCTTCGCCCTGACCGAGCCCACGGCCGGCTCGGACCCCGCCGCCATGGCCACCTCCGCGGTCCGGGACGGCAGCGGGGACGACGCCGGCTGGGTGCTCAACGGCGCCAAGCGCTGGATTGGGCTGGCGTCCGTGGCCGGCGTCATGGTGGTGTGGGCCATGACGGACGACGGCGTTCGCGGCTTCCTGGTCCCCGCCGGAACCCCAGGCGTCACAGCCACGCCCATCGAGCAGAAGCTGTCCATGCGCGCCTCCATCCAGTGCGACGTGGTGTTCGACGGCGTCCGGCTGGGCTCCGAGGCCCTGCTGCCGGGTGCGCGGGGGCTGCGCGGCCCGTTCACCTGCCTCAACGAGGCCCGGTACGGGATCGCCTGGGGCGCCATGGGAGCCGCCCGCGATTCCTACGAGGCAGCACTGGCATACTCGCTGGACCGGCTGCAGTTCGGCAAGCCGCTGGCGGGCTACCAGCTCACGCAGCAGAAGCTGGTGAACATGCTGGTGGAGATCCAGAAGGGCACCCTGCTGGCGCTGCACCTGGGCCGGCTCAAGGACGCGGGAACCCTCCGGCCCGAGCAGATCTCGCTGGCCAAGCTGAACAATGTCCGCGAGGCCATCAAGATCGCCCGTGAAGCCCGCTCCATCCTGGGCGGCAACGGCATCACCACCGACTACTCACCGCTGCGGCACGCCGCGAACCTCGAATCGGTCCGGACCTATGAGGGAACCGACGAGGTGCACACCCTGGTCCTGGGCCGGCACATCACCGGACTCAACGCCTTCCACTGAGCGCGAGTTGTTCCCCACCCGCCCCTAGCCTCGCAAGCTCGGCCAGGGAACCCTGCGGGCGTGGGCCCCACGGCAGTGAACCGGCCACACATTGCCGCTAAATGCCAACTCGGCGGGGTGGCGGTGCAGCGCTCAGGCGGAGAAGCCGCCGTCGGCCTTGATCAGCTGCCCGGACACCCACCGCCCGGCCGGCGAAAGCAGGAAGGCCACGGTCCCGGCAACGTCCGCCGGGGTGCCCAGGCGGCCGGTGGGCTGCTGCGCGGTGAGCTCTTCGCGGACCACTGGAGTCATCCAGCCCGTGTCCACGGGCCCCGGGTTGAGGACGTTCGCGGAGATTCCCTGCGGGCCCAGCTCCCGGGCGGCGGCAATCACGATCCGGTCCAGCGCCCCCTTCGAGGCCCCGTAGGGAAGGTTGAAGGCTGTGTGGTCACTGGTCAGCGCAACGATCGCGCCGCCGTCGTCCGTTGCCTGCCGCGCGAACGCTGCAATCAGCTGCCAGCTGGCGCGGGTGTTGACGGCGAAGTGCCGGTCGAAGGATTCAATGGTGGTGTCCAGCACGCCGGAGTCCACTGATTCGGCATGGCTGAGCACCAGGCCCTGCAGCGGTCCGGCCAGCTGGGCGGACTCCGCCACGAGCCGGTCCGGGACGCCTGGATCCTGGAGATCGGCCGACAGGACATGGGCCTGGGCGCCAATGGCTTCCAGCTCCGCGGTCAGGCGGACCACGTCTTCCGGTGCGCTGCCCCACGGCATGCGGGCGTCGTAGCCGGCCCAGTAGGACAGGACCAGGTCCCAGCCGTCCGCCGCGAGCTGGCGGGCAATTCCCGCGCCGATGCCGGCCAGCCTGCCCACGCCGGTGACCAGGGCAACAGGGCGGGCAGGGGCGGGTGTGAGCGGTTCCATCCGACCAGCCTAGCGGCGCCCGTTTCAGGCCGCTGCGGGCTCCACTTCCCTTGGACTGTGGTGCCGGCGGATGGTGGCGCTGATGACGGCGGCGATGGTGCACATGGCGGCGGCGCCGAACCAGGCGTAGGTGTAGTGCCCGGTGGCGTCACGGAGGGCACCGGCGGCGATGGCGGCTGCGGCGGCGCCCAGCTGGTGGGCCGCGAAGACCCACCCGAAGACCACGCTGCCGTCAGCTCCGAACGTTTCGCGGCAGATGGCTGCCGTGGGTGGGACGGTGGCCACCCAGTCCAGGCCGTAGATCACGACGAACACGATCATGCTGGGCTGCACCTCGGCGTTCAGCAGCAGCGGAAGCACCAGCAGGCCGATCCCGCGGAACTGGTAGTAGACGGCCAGCAGGACGCGGGGGTTGAAGCGGTCGGTGAGCCAGCCCGAGGCGATGGTGCCGATGATGTCGAAAATCCCGACGACGGCGAGCAGTCCCGCGGCCGTGGTTTGGGGCATGCCGTGGTCGTGGGCGGAGGGGATGAAGTGGGTGCCGATCAGTCCGTTGGTGGTGGCCCCGCAGATGGCGAAACCGGCGGCGAGAGCCCAGAACGTCCTGACCTTGCTGGCGCGCCGGAGCGCCTGCAGCGCGCGGACGGCGGCGTTGGTGCGGCCGCCGTCTTTGCGGTCCGCTGCGGCTTCCGGTTCTTCAACATCAGCGGCCACCGGGTCCGCGCCGTAGGGCAGGACCCCGACGTCGGCCGGCGAGTTCTTGAGGAACTTCAACACCAGCGGGACCACGGCCAGGGCGCCTGCCGCGATGAGCAGGGAGGCCTGCCGCCAGCCGGGGTCCTGGGCGAGCATGGCGATGAAGGGCAGGAAGACCAGCTGGCCGGCCGCGCTGCCTGCGGTGAGGATGCCGATGACCAGGCCGCGGCTTTTGGTGAACCAGGTGTTGGCGATCGTGGCGGCGAAGACCAGGGCCATGGAGCCCGTGCCGAGGCCGATCAGCAGGCCCCAGGTCAGCAGGATCTGCCAGGACTGGCTCACCAGCACGGTCAGTGCACTGCCCATGCCGATCAGGACCAGGGCCGTTGCCGTCACGGCCCGGATGCCGAACCGCTCCATCAGGGCGGCGGCGAACGGGGCGGTCAGGCCAAAGAGGACCAGGTTGATGCTGACTGCCGCGGACAGGACCGTGGTGGACCAGCCGAACTCCTGCTGGAGCGGGACCATCAGGACGCCGGGAGCCGCCCGGAAACCGGCTGCTCCCACCAGGGCGAGGAATGCCACGACGGCCACGGCCCAGGCTGGGTGCAGGCGGCGGCGCGGTCCGCGCGGGGTCTGCAGCGTTGACATGTCCGCCGCTTTCCCGGGCAGGGCGCTCACGCGGCCGTTCCTTTCCCGGCAGCAGTGGACAACGGGATGGGCTGCTCGGACCGGGCCCTGCTGTGCCAGCTGGTGTTCGCCGCGGTGAGCCGTTCACCGCATTCGGTGCAGGTGTCCGCCGAGGTGGTGGCTTTCCCGCAGCCGGAATGGATGACGTAGAGGTGTGCCTGGTCCGAGGGCGCGGGCAAATGCTTCTCCGCCCAGATGGTGACCGCGTTCAGGACCGGCAGCGCGTCCTCACCTTTGGGAGTGAGGACGTATTCCTGGCGGGTGCGGCCACCGTCGTCGTAGGCGCTCTTCTCCAGCAGCCCCGATTCGACCAGGCCTGCCAGGCGCTTGGTGAGGACGGAGTCTGCCACTTCCAGCCGGCTCTTCATGGCGTCGAAGCGCCCGTTCCCCATGAAGACCTCGCGGAGGACAAGGATGGACCAGGGGTCTCCCAGGATGTCCAGGCCGCGGGCCATGCTGCAGCTGCGTTGGGACCAGTCGGATCGAAGAGGCATAACGGAACCCTAGCTGACTTCTTTCAAGAAAGCCACACGTCCCGCGAAATGACAGTTCACGGCAGTCCAGGGCGGAAACACTGCCGTGAAGTGCCATCTCGCGGGGTTCCCTGGGCGGGCTTGGGAGGCCAGGGGGCGGGTGGGGCACAGCTCGCGGAGGGGTTACGGGATGTTGGAGAACGCCTGGTCCAGGTCCGCGACCAGGTCTTCCTTGTCCTCGATGCCGCAGGACAGGCGCAGCAGGTTCACCGGAACGGCCAGCTCGGTGCCCTTGACGGACGCGTGGGTCATCTCGGAGGGGTAGTTCATCAGCGATTCGATCCCGCCCAGGGATTCTGCCAGCGTGAACACGGACGTTGACTCGGCCACCTTGCGGGCAGCAGCTTCGCCGCCCTTGAACTGGACGGACACCATGCCGCCGAACTTGCGCATCTGGCGCTTGGCCAGCTCGTGGCCCGGGTGGGTGGGCAGTCCCGGGTAGAGGACGGCTTCGACCTCCGGGCGCTCGAGCAGCCATTCGGCCACGGCCTGGCCGTTCTCGCTGTGCCGGTCCATCCGGACGCCGAGTGTCTTGAGTCCGCGGGTGGTCAGGAAAGCGTCCATGGGACCGGACACGGCGCCTACCGCGAACTGGACGAAGCCGATCTTTTCCGCCAGTTCTTCATCCTTGACCACGACGGCGCCGCCCACCACGTCTGAATGGCCTCCGATGTACTTGGTGGTGGAGTGGACCACCACGTCGGCACCCAGGGCGAGCGGGTTCTGGAGGTAGGGGGACGCGAAGGTGTTGTCGACGACCAGAAGGGCGCCGGCGTCGTGCGCTATGTCGGCGAGCGCCACGATGTCGGTGATCTTCATCAGCGGGTTGGACGGCGTCTCCACCCACACGAACCGGGTTTTGTGGGCGTCCACCGCGTGGCGGACCCGGTCCAGGTTGGCCATGTCCACCGGGGTGTTGCCTATGCCCCAGTCCCCCAGGACCCGGCTGATCAAGCGGTAGGTTCCGCCGTACGCGTCATTGCCCAGCACGATGTGGTCCCCGGGGCGGGTCAGCGCGCGGATGAGGGCATCCTCCGCGGCGAGCCCGGAGCTGAAGCTGTAGGCGTGGGTGCCCAGTTCCAACGCGGCCAACTGTTCCTGCAGCGCGTCCCGCGTCGGGTTGCCGCCGCGGCCGTACTCGTAGCCGCTGCGCAGGCCGCCGATGCCGTCCTGGGCATAGGTGGAGCTGAAATGCAGCGGCGGCACCACGGCCCCGGTGCGGGGTTCGAACTCCTGTCCGGCATGGACGGCACGGGTGTTGAAGCCTTGGTTTTCAGAGGCGGTCATGATGCTCCTTTGCGGGTAGCGCAGATCAGTTGCTGAGGTAGGCCAGCAGGTCGTGCCGGGTGAGGATGCCCACGGGCGCGCCCACGAACGTGACCATCAGGGTGTCCGTGTCAGAGAGCAGTTCCCTGGCGGCGGAGATGGTTTCCAGTGAGCCGATCACGGGCAGCTTGGGGCCCATGTGTTCGGAGATCTTGTCCGTCAGCTTCGCTTCGCCGCGGAACAGTTTGGCGGTCAGGGTGCGCTCGTCCACGGCGCCGAGGACCTCCCCCATGACCACGGGCGGCTCCTGCGACAGGACCGGGATGTGGCTGACGCCGAACTCGTTCATGATGTTGATGACGTCGCGGACCGACTCGTTGGGGTGGATGTGCACCAGGTCCGGCAGTTCGCCGTTCTTGGATTTGATGACCTCCCCCACGGAGGTTTCCTCGCCGCCGGAGAGGAAACCGTAAGAGCGCATCCACTGGTCGTTGAAGATTTTGGCAAGGTAGCCGCGTCCGGAGTCGGGCAGGATGACCACGACGACGGCGCTTTCCGGCAGGTCCTTCGCCGCCTGCAGCGCGGCTACTACGGCCATCCCGGAGGAACCGCCCACCAGCAGCCCCTCCTCCCGCGCCAGGCGGCGGGTCATGGCAAAGGAGTCCGCGTCGGAGACCGCGATGACGTCATCAGGAATGGTTTTGTCGTAGTTCGCCGGCCACATGTCCTCGCCGACGCCCTCCACGAAATAGGGGCGCCCGGTACCGCCTGAGTAGACCGACCCTTCGGGGTCCGCGCCGATGATCCGGACCACCCCGCCGTCGGACTCGGGCCTGTCAGCCGAAACCTCCTTGAGGTACCGGCCTGTGCCGGTGATGGTGCCGCCCGTGCCGGCGCCGATGACAACGTGGGTGACTGTGCCGTCCGTGTCCCGCCAGATCTCCGGGCCGGTGGTTTTGTAGTGGCTTCCCGGTGCCGCGGGGTTGGAGAACTGGTCCGGCTTGAAGGCCCCGGGCGTCTCCCGGGTGATCCGGTCCGAGACGCCGTAGTAGCTTTGCGGGCTGTCCGGCGGGACGGAGGTGGGTGTGACCACCACTTCGGCGCCGTAGGCCTGCAGTACGGCGCGCTTGTCCTCGCCCACCTTGTCCGGGACCACGAAGATGCACTTGTAGCCCTTCTGCTGCGCCACGAGGGCCAGGCCCACCCCGGTGTTGCCCGATGTGGGCTCCACAATGGTGCCGCCGGGCTTCAGCTTGCCCTCGCGTTCGGCGTCCTCGATCATCTGCGCCGCGATGCGGTCCTTGATGGACCCGCCGGGGTTCAGGTACTCCAGTTTGACCAGGACAGTGGCCTTAATGCCGTCAGTCACGTGGTTGAGTTTGATGAGCGGGGTATTGCCGATGAGGTCCAGGATGGACTGGGCGTACTTCATAGGTACAAAGCTACCGCTTCCTGCACGCCGTTCCCTGTCCCCGGTGCGAGGATAAGCCGGTGAAGCAGTTCGCATGGCTGAAAGCTGCCCGCAGCTACCTGCTGCCCGGCGCCACCCTGGCAGCAGGCGTGGCCGCCCTGGCATCCGGTGTGCTGCCCCTTCCCGCCTTCGGGGACCTGGCCAGCCGGACCATTCCCATCCTGGCCTTTGTGCTGGCCATGTCCCTGGTCACGGAACTGGTGGATGAGGCAGGGCTGTTCCGGGTGGTGACTGACCGCCTGGCCGCCCTGGGGCGGGGCCGGGTCCTCCTGCTGTGGCTCCTGGTGGTTGCAGTGGCCACGGTGTCCACGGTGTTCCTGTCCCTGGACACGACGGCGGTGCTGGTGACGCCGGTGGTGGTCCTGCTGGCCGTGCACGCCCGGATCCCGCCGCTGCCGTTCGCGCTGACCAGCATCTGGCTGGCCAATACCGCTTCCCTGCTGCTGCCGGTGTCCAACCTGACCAATCTCCTGGCGCAGGACCGGCTGGGCCTGAGCCCGTGGCGGTTCGCGGGTCTGGTGTGGGCACCCGCCCTGGTGGGCCTGCTGGTCCCCCTTGCCCTGTTGTGGCTGGCGTTCCGGCGGGACCTGCGCGGAACCTACGGGCCGCAGCCGGCCCATCCCGTCCGTGACCGCACCCTGCTGAAGGCCGCGGCGATCACGCTCCTCGTCCTGCTGCCCGCGCTGGTATCCGGGGTGCCGGTCCAGTACCCGGCGCTGGCTGCGGCCGCCGTCCTGCTGGCGGTCTTCCTCCGCCGCC
Organism: Arthrobacter sp. SAFR-044; assembly: GCF_059414985.1. Classification (NCBI taxonomy): domain Bacteria; kingdom Bacillati; phylum Actinomycetota; class Actinomycetes; order Micrococcales; family Micrococcaceae; genus Arthrobacter; species Arthrobacter sp. SAFR-044. The sequence continues at coordinate 384,529 of NZ_JBPFDN010000002.1, forward strand.
GGCCCTCCGTGCTTCGGTGGTCCATGGTCCCGTGGCGGCCGCTGATGCTGACGGTGGGGCTGTTCATGCTGATGGAGGCCCTGCATGCGCATGGCCTCGCCACCCTGCTGACGGGGATAGCCAGCACCGGGGACAGCCTGCCTGCGCTCCTGCAGCTGGCGGGGCTGGGCGCCGGCGCGGCCAACGCTGCCAACAACCTTCCCGCCTACCTGGCGCTGGAGCCGGTGGCGGGCTCGCAGGCCAGGCTCGCCGCGCTGCTCATTGGGGTGAACCTGGGCCCGCTGGTGACCCCCTGGGCCTCGCTGGCCACGCTGCTGTGGCACGAGCGGCTGCGTGTGCTGAACGTTCCCATCAGGTGGGGCGGGTTCGCCGCAGCGGGAGTGGTGGCGGTGGCGCTGACCGTGCCGCTGGCCGTGCTGGCACTGTGGGCCGTGTCCGGGATGCCCTAAGTAAGCCCCTAATCAGCTGCCTGCGATCAGCTGCCGGGGGCCTGGCCGCCGTCGCCGCCCTCGCCGGCGGGAAGGTTCTCCCAGAGGCCCATCACATTGCCCTCGGGATCCTTGAAGTAAGCCGTGAAGCCCATCCCGGGAATCTCGTTCTTGGGCATGACCACCGAGCCGCCAAGCTGCTCCACGCTCCTGAGCGTGGCGTCGATGTCCGGAACGTCAACGGTGATCACCGGGGCAGTGATCTGCCCTTCCCTGGCCATCATCCCTCCGTTGATGGCGCCCGCGGCCGCCGGCTGGCCGTCGTCGTCCATGTCCGTGCTGATGACCATGCTGTAGTCCATGCCCGGCACCGGTTCGACCCGCCAGCCCAAGGCCTCCTGGTAGAACTTCCTGGCCCGCTTCTGGTCGTCCGCGGGAATCTCGAAATGCACTACTCCGCCCATGGTTGCCCTCCATATTCCTGTGCTTCCCTGTTGGTTGGGTGCCTTGCGCCGGCTGCCCGGGTGCTCCACGCGGCGATCCTAATCCGGAGCCGGGAAGCGCAGAAGGGCCGATGGTCCCGCCACTGTCGGCGGTCCGTGGGACGATGGAAGACATGACGATCGCAGCGGCACCTCCCCGGCTGGCAGCCGCGGCGGACGTGTCCCTGCGCTGGTATCCGGAGGGTCCCTACAGCCTTTCCCGGACCCTGGGCCCGCTCCTGCGAGGCAACAGCGATCCGTCCTTCTGTATCCAGGGGGACGTCATCTGGAATGCCTTTACGACGCCGGAGGGTCCGGCCACCATGCGGCTCGCCCCTGCGGGCGGCGGCGACGCGGGCGGGCCGTTGGTGGATATCCAGGCCTGGGGCCCGGGCGCCGCAGCCGCCGTGCAGGCAGCGCCCCGGCTGTTGGGGTCCGACGACGACTGGCAGGGTTTCGATGAACCGGCCTTCCATTCCACGCTGCCACGCATGGTACGGGAGGCCCGGCGCCGCAGCCTGGCAGTCCGGCTCCCGTCAAGCGGCCGCATGGTGGACCAGCTGGTGCCGATCATCCTTGAGCAGAAGGTGACGGTGATTGAGGCACGGCGCGCCTACCGCTACCTTGTCCACCGTTATGGGACTCCGGCGCCCCGGGCCGGGATGTCCACGCCGGCTGGACTCGTGGTCGCACCGACGGCCGCGCGCTGGCTGCAGGTTCCCAGCTGGGAGTGGCACAAGGCCGGGGTGGGGCCCCAGCGTTCGGCCACCGTCATGCGCGCGCTGCGCTCCGCCGTCGCGCTTGAACGCCTTGCGGCGCTGCCGGCGCTGGAGGCCGCGGAGAAGATGCAGGTCATTCCGGGCATCGGGGTCTGGACGGCAGCCGAGGTGGTGCAGCGCACCCACGGCTGCCCCGACTCCATTTCGGTGGGCGACTACCACCTGGCCGCCTATGTAGGAGCGGCCCTGACCGGACACCGGACTGACGACGCCGGGATGCTCCGGCTGCTGGAGCCCTGGCGGGGGCACCGGCAGCGCGTGGTCCGGATGATCCAGAGCACCGGGTTCCGCAAGCCCACGTTCGGCCCGAGGATGACCATCCAGGACCACCGCGGGCACTGACCGGCCGGGAAACCGCGGGCCCTCTCATCAACCGGGATGCTTGATCCGCGGGGCAATGGGTACGGCCATGGATGAAGGCCACCGCGAGGCGGAGGGCTGCACCATGACGGAAGGGACGGCCATGAGCACCAATCCAGGCAGCAGGAACCAGGGCGGTGAGCAGGTTGCCGTGGACCCGGCCCTGCAGGACCCCACCGCCACGGACCCCTTGGCGGATGAGAAGGTGCGGCTCCAACTCGCCATCTTCGAGGTGACCCGGGAAGCCGACGGCAAGGGCATCGGCGCCATCCGGGACATGCTGCGGGCTGCCTTTGCGCGCCACGGGGTGGAGACACCACCGGCCACCTGGGTGGAATCTGTCGCTTCTTCAGCCTTCTACGGCGAGCCTTACATTGTCGACCTCGAGGCAGCGGTGACGGCAGACACGATCGTCCCGGCCCCGAACGAGGAGGTCCGTGAGCGGCTCGCCTCCCGCCGGAGGCTCCAGCAGGAGAAGCTTCCGGCCGGGATCTTTCCCACACAGGAGGACTGGGAGCTCTCCCCTGACGAAGTCACAACAACAGGCAAGGGGCGGACGGGCCGCGGCGCCGTCCGCGCACTGGGGTCATCCGCAGGCGCTTCCCGGCAGCTCCTGGCGGCGGCAGGGCTGGCGGCGGCAGGGCTGGCGGCAGCAGTCCTGGCTGCGCTGGTTATAATGCGGTTTTCCCGCCGGCCGTCCCCGGCCCGCGAAACCAGCTGACGCGGCGAGGTCAGAGCCCCAGCCGGGCCACCGCTTCCTCGCGCATCTGGACCTTGCGGATCTTTCCCGAGACCGTCATGGGGAAGCTCTCCCGGACCTCCACGTAGCGCGGGACCTTGTAGTGGGCCAGCCGCCCGCGGCAGAATTCGGCCAGGGAGTCGGCGTCCAGGGGTCCGGCTCCCGGCTTGAGGATGATGCAGGCCATCAGCTCCTCGCCATACCGTTGGTCCGGGACTCCGATTACCTGCACGTCCTGGATGTCGGGGTGGGTGTAGAGGAACTCCTCGATCTCGCGGGGGTAGATGTTTTCGCCGCCCCGGATCACCATGTCCTTGATGCGGCCTTCCACCACCACGTAGCCGTCCTCGTCCATGCGGGCCAGGTCCCCGGTGTGCATCCAGCCGTCCGCGTCAATCGCTTCGGCCGTCTTGTCCGGCTGGTTCCAGTACCCGGCCATCACGGCGTAGCCGCGGGTGCAGAGCTCGCCGATCTGCCCGCGCTCCAGTTCCTCGCCGGTGGCGGGGTCCACGATCCTGCTCTCCAGCTGCGGCATGGTGCGGCCCACGGTCTCGGTGCGCTGCTGCAGCGTGTCGCCCTTCCGGGTCATGGTGGACACCGGCGAGGTTTCGGTCATGCCGTAGCAGATGGCCACGTCCACCATGTTCATCTCCGAAATCACCCGGTTCATCACCTCGATGGGGCACAGCGATCCCGCCATGACGCCGGTGCGGAGCGTGGAGAGGTCGTAGGTGCCGAAGTCGGGCAGGGCCAGCTCGGCGATGAACATGGTGGGCACCCCGTACAGGGAGGTCCCCTCGAAGTCCTGGACGGCCTCGAGCGCCGCCGCAGGCGAGAAGCCCCGGCCCGGGATGATGGTGGCGGCGCCGTGGCTGAGGGCGTTGAGGTTGCCGATCACCATGCCGAAGCAGTGGTAGAAAGGCACCGGGATGACCACGCGGTCATGCTCTGTGTAGCCCAGCAGCTCGCCAATGGCGTAGCCGTTGTTCAGGATGTTGTGGTGGGTCAGCGTGGCGCCCTTGGGGAACCCCGTGGTGCCGGAGGTGTACTGCAGGTTGATGGGGTCGTGCGGGTTCAGTTCGGCCATGCGGGCTTTCAAGACGGAATGCCCGACGCCGTCCGCCCGGGTCAGCAGTTCGGCGTACGTGAGTTCCGCGTCGCTTTGGGGGCTGCCGGCTTTCAGCGCGTCCAGGCCATGGACCGGCAGGAAGACGAGTTCCCGGAGATCGGGACAGGTGAGGAGGGCTTGGCGGGCCATGGCCACGTAGTCGCTGTTGTCGTCCGACGGCGCCGTGACCAGCGTGCGCATGCCGTTCTGCTTGACCACGAATTCGAGTTCGTGGCTGCGGTAGGCCGGGTTGACGTTGACCAGGATGGCGCCCATCTTGGCCGTGGCGTACTGCAGCAGCGTCCACTCGGCGCAGTTGGGGCTCCAGATGCCCACCCGCTCCCCCTTGGCAACGCCCAAGGCGAGGAGCGCGCGTGCCAGCCGGTCGACGTCGTCGTTCATCTTGGTGTAGCTCCAGCGGCGGGCGTCAGCGCCCGGCACGGGTGCGGCCTCGATGAGGGCGTCGTGGAGGGGAAACTGCGCGGCGACGCGCTCAAAGTTCGCGCCGATGGTTTCCTCCAGGAGCGGGACGTCAGTGTCCCCGGCTGTATAAGCACGCATGATGGCACGCTACCAACAGGATCCCGGCAGGAGAAGCATGCCGGCGCCGCAACACTGCCGGTTCCTTCCCGGGCGCCCGGTATTGTGAAATCCATGAGTGCACCCATTGACCTGATAGCAACGTTCATCCCCAACGACGGCGAGTTCCACCGCGTCAAGCTGGCCCTGGAAATCGCCATCGACGAGGTGGTGAAGGAGCCGGGCTGCATCCAGTACGAACTCACTGAAGCCACGGAGGAGAAGCTGGTCCTCACCGAGCAGTGGGCGTCCGAGGAAGACCTGGACAGGCACTCCAAAGGCATCGCCGTGCAGGACCTGAACGAATCGCTGAGCGCGCTGCTGGCCGAACCGGTGAAGGTGGAACGCGTCTAGGCGCAGTCATTAGTCCGCGCAGCCGTTAAACGCAGAATGCGGGACCTCCCACCGGAGGTCCCGCATTCTGCGTTAAAAAGGGGTCTTAGAAGTCGGGGATCTGCGTGCCGTCCTGGGGACCGCCCTGGCCGGCGGGCTTAGCGGCCGCGGCTGCTGCTTCTTCGCGCTGCTTGGCCACATGGGCGTGGACTTCCTCCATGTCCAGCGCCTTCACAGCGTCCACCACCTGTTCCAGCTGCTGGGCGTTCAGTGCGCCGGGCTGCGAGAACACCAGCACCTTTTCACGGAAGGCCATCAGCGTGGGGATGGAGGTGATGCCGGCCTCCGCCGCGAGCTGCTGCTCAGCTTCGGTGTCCACCTTGGTAAAGAGGACGTCCGGGTGCTTCTCGGACACTGTTGAGTATGTGGGGCCGAACTGCTTGCAGGGACCGCACCATTCCGCCCAGAAATCAACCAGGACAATGTCGTTTCCTTCAATCGTCGATGCGAACTGTTCACCTGTGATGTCAAGGGTAGCCATGTGTCCACGCTACGCGCCCGGCCGGGAGCCTGTCGCGGTTGTTCGCTCCCCGCGTCATTGGGAATAACGGAAAGGACGACGGCGGCGGCCGGCTCAGGAGGTGGCATCCCAGAGGTGCGGGGCCGGTGTGCGGCTGCCGGGGAGGGCGCTGGAGGCGCGCCACTCGTGGATCCAGTCCGGGAGGACCAGGTCCGCGGGCGGGGCACCGAACTCGGCGAGGATATCTTCCTGGCTTACCGGGCCGGACTTGGTGACCAGCCGGGTGGCGATGTAGGCACGCGCGTAAATCTCGCCGTCGGCCACCATGCGCTGCTCGAAGAAGATCGCCTTCGTGTCCAGCCCGATGACGCGGGTCTCGATGGCGTACTCCTGCCACAGCTGCAGCGGCTTGCGGAAGGAGATGGTTTCCGCGGACACCACCGGGCTCCAGACACGGCGGCGCATCCGCTTCCAGACGCCGCTGCGCACCATCAGGTCGAACCTGCCAAGGTCCATCAGGGACAGGTACATGCCGTTGTTGACGTGCATGGCGATGTCGATGTCTGTGGGCAGGACGCGCAGTGGCAGTGTCGACGGGTCCCACACGGACAACGGCGGACGGCGGCGGGAGCGGAAGAGCATGAGGAGGGTTCTCAGGAGCAGGTGCATGCCTCCATGTTACCCGTGAGTAACATTTCGTAAGGCAAGTATTCGCCCGCCCGCCGTCGAGTAGCAGCCCTGATCCGGGCGAGTAGCGGGCCTGCAAAGTCGGGTAATCCCTACTGGTGCCCCGGCCTTGGCGTCATTCCTAGACTCGGGATTCCTAGGACCAACACGCGCTGGCAGGTCCCCCGGGTTGCTTCCGGGAGCTCCTGCCTTCACGCGGAGCTCCGCATTTTCTGGGTGTGCGGATGCCTCCAACCTGCGCCGCTTTCGGCTCCGGCACCTGCCGGGGCCGGCGGCGCAACGACATCTCGCTCCGTCCAGCGTCCTGGCGTGCAACGCACCGCCGCGGCGGGACCGAAACCTGATGGGCAACCCATGAACCAGCCTTTCCTCCCTTCCCCCGACGGCGCCAGCAGAAGCTTCGCCACCGACGAACCCCGGACCGACCTCACCTCCGGCCGGCCGGTCATCAGCAACAAGTTATGGGCCGGCATGGCCACGGCAGCGGTGGTGGCTGCGGTGGGTATCGGCGCAATGGCGGCGCCGCCGGCGCCACTCAACGGGAGCACGACGGCGGCGGCGCAGGTTGCGGAGGCAACGGCACCGCCGCCGGCGGGCAGCACGGCCGAATCAGCTCCGGCAGCAGGTTCGGCGGTGGAAGCGGTCGCCGCACAGGCCACTGCTCCGGCTGCCGAAGCGCCGGCCCCACCGGCCGAACCTGCTCCGGCTCCGGCGGCGCCGGAGCCCGCACCCGCGCCGGCCCCCGAACCGGCCGGCGACCCCAATCTGTACACGGTGGTCCCGGGCGACACCGTCGGGGCGATTGCCGCCGGCCATGGCGTGGACATGAACGCCATGCTCGCGGCCAACGGGCTGAGTGCGTACAGCACCATCTACCCGGGCCAGACGCTCCTGCTGGCAGGTCCGCGCATCGCAGTTGCCGAGCCTGCACCTGCTCCCGCACCCGCGCCGGCGCCCGCCGGGGCACCGGTTGCTGCACAACAGGCACCTGCTCCGGCTCCCGCGGTTGTGTCGGCGGCTCCTGCCGTCCGCACCATCTACGTGGCCGGCTCGGGCGGCCAGTCCATGGTGGATGCCTGCATTGGGCCGATCCACTACACCCCCAACGACGGCTTCTCGCTGTTCATCACCGAGCATGATTTCTGCGGCGGGTGGGCCCGGTTCTCGGGAATCGGCGTAGGCGAAACGGTGAGCATCCCGGGGTACGGGACGTACACGGTGACCGGGCGAGGTACCGTCCCGAATCCGGGAACCACCAATGACGTCGTCGCGGTGTTCGGCGGCTTCCCCAGGGCGATCCTGCAGACCTGTATTCCGGGAACCAGCACCATGCTCCTGATCGCGCTGAACTGACAGTTCGGCCGGGTCTGAGCCCGGGAAGTCCTAAGCTTGTCCGCGGGTCCGAACCTTCAAGGGCTGGATCCGCGGACAAGTCAATGACGCGCTACACGCCGTGGCGTTCTGAAATGTGTTCCACCAGTTCGCCCACACGCTGTTCGGAGTAGTTGCGGGCAATGTCGCCCTGGCTGATGATGCCCACCAGTTTGTGGTCCGAGATCACCGGGAGCCTGCGTACCTGGTGCTCCTCCATCATGTCGATGGCTGCATCAACGTTGGCGTCGGCATCTATGCAGTACGGCTTGCCGGAGGCGAGATCGCGGGCCGTCATCTGGCCGGGGTCGCGGCCGGCGGCGACGCATTTAAGCACGATGTCGCGGTCAGTGATCATGCCCTTCAACTTGCCGTCATCACCGCAGATGGGAAGCGCTCCGCAGTCGAGGTCCATCATCATGCGGGCCGCGGCCGTGAGGGATTCGCTTTCTCCGATGCATCGCGCATCCGTGGTCATGAATTCACGTACAACACTCATTGAGTCCTCCTTCATCGATGGATTATCGACGCAGGGCATCGGAGCACATGCGCCGATGCTGCCAGATTACGCCCGCACCACCATGGTGTCGACGGCGGCTGGAGCCCGCTTTCGGCCGCCGATTTCGAACCTTTGCCCGCCTAAGGTTCCGACGCCCCACCACCTCCTGCAGCCTTTCTCCCAACGCCCCACCACCTCCTGCAGCCCTTCTCCCAACGCCCCACCACCTCCTGCAGCCCTTCTCCCAACGCCCCACCACCTCCTGCAGCCCTTCTCCCAACGCC
>NZ_JBPFDN010000002.1:392797-393022 GCF_059414985.1 Arthrobacter sp. SAFR-044
CCATCACCTCCTGCAGCCTTTCTCCCGACGCCCCATCACCGGCCCGGTGACTTCGACGGCGCACAGCGGCGGCCTTGCCCAGCGATGCACGGAGTGATGGCGCGTCCCCGGAACTGGGGCAGGACATGATGGCGCGTCCCCGGAACTCGGGCAGGACATGATGGCGCGTCCCCGGAACTCGGGCAGGACATGATGGCGCGTCCCCGGAACTCGGGCAGGACATGA
>NZ_JBPFDN010000002.1:393122-508836 GCF_059414985.1 Arthrobacter sp. SAFR-044
TGGCGCGTCCCCGGAACTGGGGCAGGACATGATGGCGCGTCCAGGGATGTGGGGCAGGAGGTGGTGGGGCGTCTTGGGGGCAACGAAAAAGCCTCCGGAACCTGGTGGTTCCGGAGGCTTTCCTTGGGTGGCAGATGAGGGATTCGAACCCCCGTAGGCGTTGCCAGCTGATTTACAGTCAGCCCCCTTTGGCCGCTCGGGTAATCTGCCGAACTTCAAAAGAAGTACCCGCCGATGCAGTGTTGGGAAGCTCCGTTTCCGGCGCTTTCCGCTTCAGTAACCGCGGGCAAGACAACTTTACAGAACTTCCGGCGAAGAATCGAATCGGGGCTTCCAGTGGCCCAGATCCCTTGAAACCATGCGGAACTAAGGCCGGTCAGCCCTCGCCCAGAATGCGCCCGGCCAGCTTGGCTTCAAAGCTCAGCGCCTGCTCCTCGGTGATCTGGTTCAGCTGCACAGCGCGCTGCAGGTCGGCACGGACCCCGTCCATGCGGGAGGAAGCATCCGCCACGGGACTGAAGATGATGGAGGCCGCCACCGCTGCTGCCGCCACCGACGACGCCGCTGTAGCCACCGCCCCTGCCGCTGCGGTAGTGGTCCGGGTGACGTAACGGGCGGCTTTGCGGTGCATGGTGTTCCCTTCGAACTGCGGTACAACTGCTCCAACTCTTGCCAGCCCTCCTTCGTTCCTCCGGTACGTCCGCTGAGAGGGAACTGTGAATCAGGCGCCCCCACCAGCCGGGGCATCCGTACTAGGCTGGATGCCAGTGATCCAGGCCCTGTACCCGCACGGGGCTCCCATCAACAAAGGAGAGTCATGGCAGGCGAGTCAACGTTCGACGTCGTAAGCAAAGTGGACAAGCAGGAAGTCGCGAACGCGCTCAACCAGTCCCAAAAGGAAATCGCCCAGCGCTATGACTTCAAGGGCGTGGGCGCCGAGATCGACTTCAGCGGCGAGAAGATCCTCATGAAGGCCAACTCGGAAGAGCGCGTCAAGGCCGTCCTGGACGTCTTCCAGTCCAAGCTGATCAAGCGCGGCATCTCGCTGAAGTCCCTCGACGAGGGCGAACCCTACGCCTCGGGCAAGGAATACCGTTTGGAGGCCTCCATCAAGGAAGGCATTGCCCAGGACCTGGCCAAGAAGATCAACAAGCTCATCCGCGACGAAGCACCGAAGTCGGTCAAGTCGCAGATCCAGGGCGACGAGTTGCGCGTCTCCTCCAAATCGCGGGACGACCTGCAGGCCACCATGGCCCTGCTCAAGGACTTCGATGAAGCAGACCTGCAGTTTGTGAACTTCCGCAGCTAGCACTCCGCCGCCGTCTGAGACGCGGCAAAAACATATACGCCACGCAGAACGGCTGGCGCACCCGGAATACGGGGTGCGCCAGCCTTTTTGCGTATTCCGGCCGGTTTTACACAACGCGCACTGCCGGAAAGTAACCTCAGGACAATTACGGCACGTTTAGTTTGCGTAATCGACGCTGCCGGGTAATCTCTTCCTTAGGCCTGCCTAAGTAAGGGCAGCCTGAGCGAAAGAACACTTGATGACTGCCAACTTCCTCATCGGCCTGCGCGAAGGACTCGAAGCCACCCTGGTGGTGGTCCTCCTCATGGCCTACCTGGCCAAAACGGACCGCCGCCACCTCATTCCCCGGCTCTGGGTGGGCGTGGCAGCAGCGGTTGCCGTGTCCGTTGCCTTCGGCGCCCTGCTGACCTTCGGGCCGAAAGGCCTCACCTTTGAAGCGCAGGAGGCCATCGGCGGCACCTTGTCCATCGCCGCCGTCGGCCTGGTGACGTGGATGGTGTTCTGGATGGCACGCACCGCGCGGACCCTGGGAAGCGATCTAAAGAGCCGCGTGGACAAGTCAGCGGGCGGCGCCGGTTGGGGCCTGGCGGTGGTGGCCGCCATCGCGGTGGGACGCGAAGGCCTGGAAACCGCCCTCTTCCTCTTGGCTGCGGCCAAGGCCACCGGCGAGTCCACCCAGCCGCTCATCGGCGCCCTGCTGGGCCTGGCAGCCGCGGCCGGCTTCGGCTACCTGCTGCACCGGGGAGTCCTGAAAGTAAACCTCTCGCGTTTCTTCACCTGGACCGGGGCAGCCCTGATCGTCATCGCCGGCGGCGTCCTGTCCTACGGCATCCATGACCTCCAGGAGGCCGGCCTGCTTCCGGGCCTGCACTCCCTGGCCTTCGACATCAGCGTCGCCGTCCCGCCGTCGTCCTGGTACGGCACCCTGCTCAAGGGCACCCTCAACTTCTCCCCCGCCACCACCTGGCTGGAAGCCGGAGCCTGGCTGCTCTACGTGCTGCCCGTGCTGTTCCTGTACCTCCGCACCAACCACAAGGCACCATCCAGGCCCGCCGGCTCCCACGGCAACACGGCCGCCAAGGCCGTGGCCGCCGCCTAAGTCCCCTTCACCCGCACCAAAGGAATCCCCATGCCTGGCTTCACCCTGCCTCAGAACAGCTTGCCCAAAAATGCCCCCTGCGCCTTCCGCAGCAAGCGCGCCGCCCTGGCCGCCGCCGTCGTCGTCGTGCCGTTGATCCTCACGGGCTGCACGGACAACACCAAGGCCTCGGACACCTCCGGAGGCGCCATCGACGTGGTCAGCTCCAACACCGAATGCAAGGTCTCCGCCACCAGTGTGCCCAGCGGCAACCTCACGTTTTCAGTCAGGAATGAGGGCACCGCGGTCACGGAGTTCTACCTGCTGGCGGCGGACGGGCTGCGCATTCTTGGCGAGGTGGAGAACATTGGCCCGGGCCTGAGCCGCAACCTGGTGGTGACCGCCCCCGCCGGCACCTACACCACCGCCTGCAAGCCCGGCATGGAAGGCGACGGCATCAGGGCTGCGCTGGAGGTCACCCAGTCCGGCAACCAGCCCTCGGCGGACGCGGATTTCCAGAAGCTCCTGGACACCGCCACCACGCAGTACGCGTCCTACGTCAAGGACCAGAGCGAACAGCTGCTCACCGGGACCGAGCAGTTCGCGGCGGCCTTCGCAGCCGGTGACGCGGCGAAGGCGCGCGAGCTGTACGCGGCCACCCGCCAGCACTGGGAGCGGATTGAACCCGTGGCAGAGTCCTTCGGGGACCTGGACCCGCAGCTTGATGCCCGTGAGGCCGATCTTGAGCCCGGACAGGAGTGGACCGGGTGGCACCGCGCGGAGAAGGACCTGTTCCCGCCGGCTGGCTACACGGCCTTGACCGCCGCCGAGCGCTCGGTCATCGCCGACCGCATGGTGGCCGACACCAAGGACCTGGTGGGGCGCACCCGCACGCTGGAGATCTCCGCGGACATGCTGGGCAACGGCGCCAAGGAACTCCTGGATGAGGTTGCCACCGGAAAGGTGACAGGCGAGGAGGAGATCTGGTCGCACACCGATCTTTGGGACTTCCAGGCGAACGTGGACGGCGCCCGCATCGCCTTTGAGAGCCTGAAGCCTGCCCTGCTGCAGAAGGATGCCGCCCTGGCAGCCTCGCTCGATGACAAATTTGCCGCGCTGCAGGCGGAACTTGCCACGCATGCCCAGGGTTCCGGCTTCACCTCCTACGACAAGCTGGCGCCGGAGCAGGTCCAGCAACTGGCGTCCCTGGTGGACGCCCTTGGGGAGCCACTGTCCCGGCTCACGGCGGCGGTGGTCCTGTGACCGGCTGCCCGTTCAGCGCCCCGCCGCGTGAGGCTTCGGAGCCGAACACGGGCGCGGCTTCCGCTCAGGCATCCTCGGATTCCACGGAAGGGGAACGCCCGACGGCGGGCGCCCGCCTGAGCAGGCGCGGCCTGTTTGGCATCGCCGGACTGGGCGGTGCCGCCGCCGGGCTCGCCGCAGGTTTCCTGGGCCACGATGCGGTGGCGGCTTCCGCCGCACCGCCGGCCGTGGACAGTCCGGTGGTCCCCTTCCACGGGGACCACCAGGCCGGCATCACCACCCCGGCCCAGGACCGCCTGCACATGGCCGCGTTCGACGTCACCACCACCAAGCGCGAAGAACTCATCCAGCTGCTCAAGGACTGGACCCGGGCTGCGGAAGCGCTGACCGAAGGCCGCCCGGCCGGCGCGACCGGTGCGGTGGACGGCCCGTATGGAGCCCCGCCCGAGGATACCGGCGAGGCCCTGGACCTCAACGCGGGCAAGCTGACCCTGACCTTCGGTTTCGGCGCGGCCCTCTTCGAGAAGGACGGCGTGGCCCGCTTCGGCCTGGACGGGCGAAAGCCCGAGGCCCTGATTGACCTGCCGCACTTCCCCGGCGACGACCTGGACCCGGCCCGCAGCGGCGGGGACCTGGTGGTCCAGGCCTGCGCCGACGATCCCCAGGTGGCAGTGCACGCGATCCGGAACCTGGCCAGGATCGGGTTCGGAAAGGTCCGGGTGCGGTGGTCCCAGCTGGGATTCGGCCGGACCTCGTCCACCTCCCGCGCCCAGCAGACCCCGCGGAACCTCTTCGGCTTCAAGGACGGCACCAACAACCTCAAGGTCGAGGATGAGCAGCTGCTGGACCAGCATGTGTGGGCCCAGTCCGGGCGGCCCGAGGATGCCTGGTTGACTGGCGGCAGCTACCTGGTGGCCCGGCGGATCCGGATGCACATCGAGATCTGGGACCGCACGTCGCTGGGCGAGCAGGAAGGGCTGATCGGCAGGACCAAGGGCAGCGGCGCACCTCTGTCCGGCGGCGAGGAGTTCACGGAGCCGGATTTCACCCGCCAGGGCAAGGGCGGCAAACCCCTGATTCCGCTCGATTCGCACATGCGGATGGCCCACCCCAGCCAGAACAGCGGCGTGCGGATGCTTCGCCGGGGCTACAACTACACGGACGGTTCCGACGGCGTGGGCCACCTCGATGCGGGCCTGTTCTTCATTGCCTTCGTGACCGATCCCCGTACCCACTACGTCCCGATGCAGATGGCGATGGCCAAGGGCGACACCCTGGCCGTGGAGTACCTGAAACACACGGGCTCGGGGCTGTTCGCCGCCCCCGGCGGGGTGAAGCCCGGCGGATTCATCGGGGACGGCCTGTTCACGTAGCCGGTTGCCCGACCTCCGACGGCGGGGTCCCGGCTACGGCTGCCGGCCCGCCATCCGCTCCAGCCGTGCGATCCGGTCCCGCATGGGCGGGTGGGTGGCGAACAGCTTGTTCATGCCGCCGCCGCGGAACGGGTTGGCGATCATCAGGTGCGAGGCGTTGACTAGCCGCTGGTCCTGCGGCAGCGGGGCAATGCTGACGCCGCGCTCGATCTTGGCCAGGGCTGAGGCGAGCGCCAGCGGATCGCCGGTGAGCTGCGAACCGTCCTCGTCGGCGTCGTACTCCCTGGTGCGGGAGATGGCCATTTGGATCAGCGACGCCGCAAAGGGCGCCAGAAGGGCCATGGCGATCATGGCCAGCGGGTTGGCGTTGCGCCGGTCGCCACCGCCAAAGAACAGCAGCATCTGTCCCACCGACGTAATGACGCCGGCGACGGCGGCGGCCACGGACGAGGTGAGGATGTCGCGGTTGTAGACGTGCATGAGCTCGTGACCCAGGACGCCGCGGAGTTCGCGGGGGTCCAGCAGCTGCAGGATGCCCTCGGTGCAGCAGACGGCGGCGTTTTGTGGGTTCCGGCCGGTGGCGAAGGCGTTGGGGTTCATGGTGGGCGAGACGTAGATGCGCGGCATGGGCTGGTTGGCGCGCATCGAGAGCTCGCGGACAATCTGGTACAGCTGCGGTGCCTGGGCTTCGGTGACCGGAAAGGCCTGCATGGAGCGGATGGCGATCTTGTCGCTGTTCCAGTAGCCGTAGAACGTGGTGCCGACGCCGATCAGGGCCATGATCCAGATGGGCGCCGAACTGCGGGTACCCACGCCGATCAGCCCGCCAAGGCCCAGCAACACCGCCCACAGCACCCCGAAGAGTGCCGCGGTCTTCAGGCCGTTGTGATGGTTATGCACGTTTCCTCCTTGCTTAAGGAACGGCTTGCTAGGGCACCGGGTTCCGGGCATCGTACTTCCGGAAGCCTGGCTGGAGTTTCGCAGCGAGCCATGCCCCCGCGATGCACAGCGCACCGCCGAGCAGCAGGACCCAGCCCTCATTCAAAAGCTTAGTCGCGCCGCCGGCCAGCAGGTCCCCGATCCGGGGGCCGCCGGCCACCACCACGATGAAGACGCCCTGCAGCCGTCCGCGCAGGTGGTCGGGTGCTGCGGCCTGCAGGATGGTGTTCCGGAAGACGCTGCTGATGGAGTCGGCGATGCCGGCCAGGGCGCAGCAGGCGGCGGCGGCCAGCAGCCATAGGGTGACGGCACCGTCCGGCGCGGGCCCGGCGAGCAGCACCACCAGGCCGAACGCGCCGATGGACGCACCCCAGCCCATGACGGAAACCACGACGGCGGTCCCTTGGCGGCGCACGCTGCCCAGCGGCCCGGAGAACAGGCCGGCCAGGAAGGCCCCGACGGCGGTGCAGGCCAGCAGGATGCCCACGGTGGCCTCCCCGCCGCCGATCATGAGCGCCGCTACGGCGGGGAGCAGCGCGCGCGGCTGGGCGAGGACCATGGCCACGAGGTCGATGATGAAGGTCATGCGGAGGTTGGGCCGGGTCCCCAGGAACCGGAACCCCTCAATGACGGACCACAGGCCGGGCTTGCTGTGGTCGCCGGTGGGCGGCATGGGCGGGAGGCGGTAAACGGCCCACAGGACGAACGCGAAGCTGGCGAAGTCGATGGTGTAGGTCCACCCGAACCCGAGCCAGGCCACCAGGACGCCGGCCAGCAGCGGCCCGGCGGTCATGGCCAGGCCCAGGGACAGCATGCTCAGGGCGTTGGCCGCCGGCAGGAGTTCCTTGCGGATGAGCATGGGGATGATGGCGCTGCGGGCCGGCTGGTTGATGGCCTGGGCCCCGCTTTGCAGTGCCACCAGCAGGTACAGCACCCATACGTTGCCCAGGTGCAGCCAGGCCTGGAGCGCGATCAGGCCGGTGGTCAGCCACAGCACGGTGGAAGCCAGCAGGGCGATGCGGCGGCGGTCATGCGCGTCGGCGATGGAGCCGCCCATCAGGCCGCCTATCACCAGGGGAACCAGGGCGAAGATGCCGAGCAACCCGACGTAGAAGCTGTCCTGGGTCAGGCGGTACACCTCAAGGCTCACCGCCACCAGGGTCAGTTGGCTGCCGACGGCGGACACCGCCGATCCCAGCCAGAGCCGGCGGAATGCGGGGCTTTCCTTGAGCGGTGTGACATCGGCAAGTATTTTCCCCACCCCGCAACATTAGCGGGCGACACGATGAAGTAAGCCGCGCCTTATTGTGAGTTATTAATAATAAGTGCTTCAATGGAGCCATGACGGAGCACTTTGACGGCCAGGAAGCGTGGGCTGCAGCCCTGCGCGCCCACGGCCGCAGGGTGACCAAGCAGCGGCTCGCTGTACTCGCCGCCGTCGAACGCCACCCCCATTCCCCTGCCGAAAGCATCCTCGCCGCCGCCCGCACGGAACTGCCCGAACTCACGGCCCAGTCCGTCTATGTGGTCCTGGGCGACCTGACGGACCTGCACATGCTGCGCCGGTTCGAGCCGCCGCACTCCCCCGCCCTGTATGAAACCCGCGTGGGCGACAACCACCACCACGCCATCTGCATCAGCTGCGGACGCGTGGAAGACGTGGACTGCGCCGTCGGCCACGCCCCCTGCCTCACGCCGCACTGGAACCCGGACGCCAAGCCGATGACCATCCAGATCGCCGACGTCATGTACCAGGGCATCTGCCAGGAATGCCAGCAGGCCCAACAGCTTCCTCCCCACAGTCCCTCGCAAGAAAAAGAGAAATAGGAGAACAATGACTGCCGTTTCCACAACCCAGTCAGGTGCACCGGTTACGTCCGACGCACACTCAAAGTCAGTTGGTGCCGACGGTGCCATCATCCTGACTGACCACTACCTGGTGGAAAAGCTCGCCCAGTTCAACCGTGAGCGGGTTCCGGAGCGCGTAGTGCACGCCAAGGGCGGCGGTGCATTCGGTACTTTCAAGACCACCGAGGATGTCTCCAAGTACACCAAGGCCGCGTTCCTGCAGCCTGGCGTCGAGACCGAGATGCTGATCCGCTTCTCCTCCGTGGCCGGCGAGAACGGCTCCCCGGACACCTGGCGCGACCCCCGCGGATTCGCCGTGAAGTTCTACACCAGCGAGGGCAACTACGACCTCGTGGGCAACAACACCCCGGTCTTCTTCATCCGCGACGGCATCAAGTTCCCGGACTTCATCCACTCCCAGAAGCGCCTGCCGGGCACGCACCTGCGCGACGCCGACATGCAGTGGGACTTCTGGACCCTCTCCCCCGAGTCCGCACACCAGGTCACCTGGCTGATGGGTGACCGCGGCCTGCCCGCCTCCTGGCGCGAAATGCAGGGCTACGGCTCGCACACCTACCAGTGGATCAACGCCGAGGGTGAGCGTTTCTGGGTCAAGTACCACTTCAAGTCCAACCAGGGCGTGAACTCCATGAGCTCCGAGCAGGCCGAACAGCTTGCCGGCTCTGACGCGGACTTCTACATCCGCGACCTGTCCGAGAACATCGAGGCCGGCAACTTCCCGTCCTGGGACCTGCACGTGCAGGTCATGCCGTACGAGGATGCCAAGACCTACCGCTTCAACCCGTTCGACCTCACCAAGGTCTGGCCGCACGCTGACTACCCGCTGATCAAGGTGGGCACCATGGAGCTGAACAAGAACCCGGAGAACTACTTCGCGCAGATCGAGCAGGCCACCTTCGCGCCGTCGAACTTCGTGCCCGGCATCGCCGCCTCCCCGGACAAGATGCTGCAGGCCCGCATCTTCTCCTACGCGGACGCACACCGCTACCGCGTGGGCACCAACCACGCCCAGATCCCGGTGAACCAGCCCAAGAACCAGGTCAACAACTACAGCCAGGACGGCCAGGGACGTTTCCTGTTCAACGCACCCTCGGTTCCCGTGTACGCCCCCAACACTTTTGGGGGACCGGCTGCACTTGAGCCGCAGAACCCGGCCGGCGGCTGGGAGAACGACGGCGAGCTGACCCTTGCTGCGCACTCCCTCCACGCCGAGGACGGCGACTTCGTCCAGGCCGGCACGCTGTACCGCGAGGTCTACAACGAAGCAGAAAAAGCCCGCTTCCTGGAGACCATCACCGGTGCCGTGGGCGGTGTAAAGCGCTCCGACATCAAGGAACGCGCCATCCAGTACTGGACCAACGTCGACGCCGAACTGGGCGCCAAGCTGCGCGCCAACCTCGGCACGGTGGCTGCCCCCTCGGCTCCCACCTCGGATGCAGAGTCCGCCAACAAGATCGGCTGACCAGGCTTCCTGCCTGCTGACAGAAAAGACCACCCCGCCACAGGCTTCCTGTGGCGGGGTGGTCTTTTTGCTGGCCCTTTTGCACATACGGTCCTGGCGCTCTGGCCCGATCGCGCGGCTGGACCCTAGGCTCCCTTCATGGAAACATTTTCAGGCATTCCCCCGGAAGCCTTCGGGTTTTATGCGGAGCTCGAAGAGAACAACAACCGCGACTGGTGGCTGGAACACAAAGCCACGTACGACGAATCGGTCAAGGAGCCGCTCACCCTCCTGCTCTCCGAGCTGGAGCCCGAGTTCGGACCTGCCAAGCTCTTCCGCCCCAACCGGGACATCCGTTTCTCGATGGACAAGTCACCGTACAAGACTGCCCAGGGAGCCTTCGCCGCGCGCCAGGAAGGCGTGGGTTTCTACCTCCAAATCAACGCAGACGGGCTGTTGATCGGTGGCGGCTACCACTCCCACACGCCCGCGCAGCTGGCCCGGTTCCGCGCGGCCGCTGATGCGTCCGCCAGCGGCGCAGCCCTGCAGGACATCGTGGATGCCGCGGCCGGGGCCGGTTTTGCCATCGAGGGCGAGAAGCTGAAAACCGTCCCGCGGGGTTTCGACAAGGAGCATCCCCGCGCCGAACTGCTCAAGCACAAATCGCTGTCCGCGGGTGTCGAGGTGGGCCAGCCGGAGTGGGTGTCCACACCGGCCGCGAAGGAGCAGATCGCGGAACGGTGGCGGCAGCTGCGGCCGCTCGTGGAATGGGTGGGACGGTACGCGGCGCCGTAACCGGAACACTGCAACAGCAGAGCCGGGGCGCCGGGCGGGAAACAATGAAAGTCCGTAAACGCGGCTGCCCGCCCGGCGGAGGCCGGGCGGGCAGTTCAGCAGCTGGTGCGGCCGGCCATCAGGTCCGGCTCAGCTCATCCTCGTCCTCAGGTTCCGCGGCTTTGCTCGGAGCGGAACCAAGGGTGCCGTTGACCGTCGCGTTGGCTTCGGCGAAGCGCTCGTTGAGCCGTGAGTGGCGCTGGCCGTAGGCGAAGTAGATGGCCAGGCCCAGGACCAGCCAGAAGGCGAAGAAGATCCAGGTTTCCACGGCGAGGTTGGTCATCAGGTACAGGCACAGCACGGCAGACACGATGGGGACCACCTTGCCGAACGGAACGCGGAACGCAGGCTTCAGGTCCGGGCGCTTCCTGCGGAGCACCAGGATGCCCAGGCTGACCACCACGAACGCGGACAGCGTACCGATGTTGATCATTTCCTCGAGCAGGTCCACGTTGGTGAGCCCGGCCACGAGGGCCACCGCGGCACCGCAGATGACCTGGAGGCGGACCGGGGTGGACCGCTTGTCGCTGGTCTTGGACAGCGCCCGGGGCAGCAGGCCGTCGCGGCTCATGGCCAGCACCACGCGGGACAGGCCCATGAGGAGCACCATGATCACGGTGGTCAGGCCCACCAGGGAACCGAAGGCGATGACCTTGGCCGCGGAAGTGTCGCCCACGGCTTCGAAGGCCGTGGTGAGGGTGGGGCTCTTGGCCTCGGCCAGCTGGGTGTAGGACACCATGCCGGTGAGGGCGAGGGACACGAGGATGTAGAGCAGCGTCACCAAAGCCAGGCCGCCGAAGATTCCTCGGGGCAGGGTCTTCTGCGGATTCTTCACTTCTTCAGCGGACGTGGCCACCACGTCGAAGCCGATGAAGGCGAAGAACACCAGGGCGGCACCGGCGAAGATGCCCATGGTGCCGTACTGGGCAGGGGCAGCTCCTGTCAGGAAGCCGAAGAAGGACTGCTTCAGGACGTCTGCGGCGCCGGTGCCGGCCGTGGGCTCGGCTGCCGGAACGAACGGGCTGTAGTTCTCGAACTTCACGTAGGTGAAGCCCACCACGATCACGAACAGCACCACGGCGATCTTGATCAGCGTGAAGATGTTGCCCACGCGGGCGGAGAGCTTGGTGCCCAGCACCAGCAGCACGGTGAAGATGGCCACGATCAGGAATGCACCCCAGTAGAGGTCCACCCCGCCCAGCGAGATGGCCGGCGGGATGTCCAGGCCCGTGAGGGCAAACACCTTGCTGAGGTAGATGCCCCAGTACTTGGCGATCACGGCAGCGGCCGTGAACAGCTCAAGGATCAGGTTCCAGCCGATGATCCAGGCAAGGAGTTCGCCCATCGTGGCGTAGGTGAAAACGTAGGCAGATCCCGCCACGGGAATGGCGGTGGCGAACTCGGCGTAGCACATGATGGCCAGCGCGCAGGTGACCGCGGCGATCGCGAAGGAGAGCGTAACAGCGGGACCGGCAAAGTTGGCGGCAGCCTTTGCGCCGACCGAGAAGATACCGGCGCCGACAGCAACGGCGACGCCCATGATCATGAGGTCCCAGGTGCTGAGGGAACGCTTAAGCTTGCGTCCGGGTTCATCGGCGTCGGCGATCGACTGCTCGATGGATTTTGTCCGCAGAAGGTTCATTGGGGGTCACAATCCTGGTTTGTGAGGGAAACAGACCTATCAACGATACTGTCCATCCAATGGACGGTCCCAATTGTCCCGAATAGTGAGACAGCCCCGATGCCGAACATTCTTCTGCCAAAGCACTCGAGGCCCTCCGAATGGAGAGCCCCGAGTGCCTATCGATCGAACTTCCTAGGAGGGCCATTCCATCAGCGTGGACCGGATCAGGAAGCGTTTACCCTCAGGTGCTTCAACGGAGAAGCCGCTCCCCCGTCCCGGTACGACGTCGATGGTCAGATGGGTGTGGCTCCAGTAGTTGAACTGCTCCCGGGACATCCAGAACTCCAGCGGCAGCGGCTGCAATCCGTCCGAAAGGTCGAACAGCCCCAGCAGGACGTCCGCGTCCCCGGTGATGAAGTCCCCGGCCGGATAGCACATAGGCGAGGACCCGTCGCAGCAGCCGCCGGACTGATGGAACATGAGCGGGCCATGCTTGTCCCACAGCATCCGGAGCAGGTCCACGGCAGCCGGCGTGAGCGCCACCCGGGAGAAATCTTCCCCGGGCAGCGTCACGGCGGCAGCCAGCCCTTCGGCCGGCATCAGAACCTCAGCACCACGCGGCCGTCGATCTTGGCGTGCTTCATCTCATCGAGCACAGCGTTGACCTCCGACAGCTCCCGGACCGACACCGTGGGGTGGATCTTCCCCCGGGCATAGAAATCCAGGGCTTCCTCCATGTCCTGCCGGGTGCCGACGATCGAGCCGCGGACAGTCAGTCCCTTGAGCACAATCTCGAAGATCGGCGCCGGGAAATCGCCCGGCGGCAGTCCATTGAACACGATGGTGCCACCGCGGCGGGCCATCCCAATGGCCTGTCCAAACGCTGACGGGTGCACCGCAGTGACCAGCACTCCATGGCAGCCTCCTGTCTCCCGCTGGATCACCTCCGCCGGGTCCTCATGCAGGGCGTTGACCGTCACTTCAGCGCCGTGGACTTTGGCCAGCGCGAGCTTGTCGTCGGCGATATCCACAGCCGCTACACGGAGTCCCATGGCCACGGCGTACTGGACCGCGATGTGCCCCAGGCCGCCGATGCCGGAAATGGTGACCCACTGGCCCGGCCGGGTTTCGGTCATCTTCAGCCCCTTGTAGACGGTGACGCCGGCGCACAGCACCGGCGCCACCTCGACGGGGTCGGATCCCGCCGGTATGCGCGCGGCGAACCGGGAGTCAACCAGCATGTACTCGCCGAAGGAGCCGTCCACGCTGTAACCGCCGTTCTGCTGCGCCTCGCAGAGGGTTTCCCAGCCGGTGCGGCAGTACTGGCAGTCGCCGCAGGCTGACCACAGCCACGCGTTGCCCACCAGGTCACCGATGGCGAGGTCGGTAACCCCCTCGCCCAAGGCGACTACTTCGCCCACGCCCTCATGCCCGGGAACGAACGGAGGGGAGGGTTTGACCGGCCAGTCGCCTTCCGCGGCGTGGAGGTCGGTGTGGCAGACGCCGGTGGTCAGGACCTTGACAAGGGCCTGTCCCGGCCCCGGCTCGGGAATGGCGACGTCCTTGACCTTAAGGTCGGTGCCGAATTCGGTTACTACTGCTGCTTGCATTGTCGTCGTCATTGGCGAAATCCTTGCGTCGTTGTAGTGGTGCGGGCTGGGCCTAGAAGAAGCCCAGCTTGTTTTCGTCGTAGCTGACCAGCAGGTTCTTGGTCTGCTGGTAGTGGTCCAGCATCATGGCGTGGTTCTCACGCCCGATGCCCGAGGACTTGTAGCCGCCGAAGGCAGCACCTGCCGGGTAGGCGTGGTAGTTGTTGACCCAGACGCGGCCGGCCTGGATTTCACGGCCTGCGCGGTAGGCCACGTTGCCGCTGCGGGACCAGACGCCTGCGCCCAGTCCGTACAGGGTGTCGTTGGCGATGCCCATGGCGTCGTTGTAGTCGCTGAACCTGGTCACGGCCACCACGGGGCCGAAAATCTCCTCCTGGAAGATCCGCATCCGGTTGTGGCCTTCGAACACAGTGGGCTGGACGTAGAAGCCGCCGGCGAGGTCACCCGGAAGTTCGGCCCGCGCGCCGCCCGTGAGCACCTTGGCGCCTTCCTGCTTTCCGATGTCGATGTAGGACAGGATTTTCTCCAGCTGGTCGTTGGAGGCCTGCGCACCGACCTGCGTGTCGGTGTCCAGCGGGTTGCCCTGGATCATCTTTTCCACCCGGGCCACGGCGTCGGCCATGAAGGAGTCGTAGATGTCCTCCTGGACCAGGGCCCGTGACGGGCAGGTGCAGACTTCGCCCTGGTTGAAGGCGAACAGCGCAAAGCCTTCCTGGGCCTTGTCGTAGAAGGCGTCGTTTTCCTGGGCAACGTCATTGAAGAAGATGTTGGGGCTCTTGCCGCCCAGTTCCAGGGTGACGGGGATGAGGTTCTGGCTGGCGTACTGGCTGATGAGCCGCCCGGTGGTGGTTTCACCGGTGAAGGCGATCTTCCGGATCCGGGAACTGGATGCCAGCGGCTTGCCGGCCTCCACACCGAACCCGTTGACCACGTTCACCACGCCGGCCGGCAGCAGGTCCCCGATAAGTTCCATCAGCAC
Source organism: Arthrobacter sp. SAFR-044 (assembly GCF_059414985.1). Lineage (NCBI taxonomy): Bacteria > Bacillati > Actinomycetota > Actinomycetes > Micrococcales > Micrococcaceae > Arthrobacter > Arthrobacter sp. SAFR-044. Next base: position 407,442 of record NZ_JBPFDN010000002.1, read on the forward strand.
CAGGATCGACGAGGGCGTCTGCTCCGCGGGCTTGAGCACCACGGTGTTGCCGGCGGCGAGCGCGGGCGCCAGTTTCCAGACGGCCATCAGGATGGGGAAGTTCCAGGGGATGATTTGGCCCACCACGCCGAGCGGTTCGTGGAAGTGGTAGGCGGTGGTGTTGTCATCGAGCTGGGAGAGGCTGCCCTCCTGGGCCCGGACGGCGGAGGCGAAGTAGCGGAAGTGGTCCGAGGCCAGCGGCAGGTCGGCGTTGAGGGTTTCCCGGACGGGTTTGCCGTTGTCCCAGGTTTCGGCGACGGCGAGCATCTCCAGGTTCTCGTCAATGCGGTCGGCGATCTTGTTCAGGATGGCGGCGCGTTCCGCCACTGAGGTCTTGCCCCAGGAGGGTGCGGCCTTGTGTGCCGCGTCCAGGGCCAGTTCGATGTCCTCAGCGGTGCCGCGGGCCACCTCGCAGAACGCCTTGCCGGTCACCGGGGTGATGTTCTCGAAGTACTGGCCCTTCACCGGGGCCACCCATTCGCCGCCAATCCAGTTCTCGTACCGGTCCTTGAAGGTGACCTTCGAACCGTCGGTTCCCGGCTGTGCGTAAACGGTCATGTGCTTAGCTCCTTTGCTGTGCAGAAGGCTGGCCCCGAAGGGGCGCTCGCCGATGAAGCCAGCGTAGGAGCGCGGAGGTTGCAGCAAGGTTGCAACGGTGCGATGCAGATCACAGTGCACAATGGCCGGCCCTGTGAAACGTCTGAAGTCAGGCGCGCAGTTCGGCTTCCAGCCGTTCCAGGTCGGCCACGACGGCGGCCCGCTTGGGTGAGCGCGGCGGCAGGAGGCGGAGCGCGGCGCGGCGGATGACGACGTCGGCCCTTGCCTCCGGGAGGGCAGCGTACCTGAGCAGGGACTCGGCGCTGCCGTCCGTAAGGACCGCTTCCCGGAGCAGGGAGGACACCCTGTGCCTCAGGTCGAGAATGCCGGGAGCCTCCGAGCGGGGAAGCACCTCGCCGCGGTAGATTTCCAGGGCTATCCGGTGCGCACCGCGCTGCAGGCAGCTGAGAACCTGGCCCGAATCCGGCACCAGGTCCAGCGGGAGCCGGTAGGGGCGTGAGCCGGGGACAGCGTCGGGACTCAGCTGCTGGATGACCTTGCGCAGCCGGACCATCTCGGCCCGCAGCGTGATGGTGGAACCCTCCCCCGGGTACAGCAGCGAACCGAGTTCCTCGGCGCTGAGCCCATCCGGATGCGCGCTCAGCAGGGCCAGGATCTCACTGTGCCGCGCGGACAGGGAAACGGTCCTGCCGCCCAGGCTGAGCAGGGCCTGGTCCCGGCCCAGCAGCTGGAGGCTGTTGCGGTAGAGGCTGCCTTCCGTGGCCCCCCGACTGCGCCCGGCGGCAGCCGGGGACCGCCGTCGGACGGGTTTGCTGGCGAGCTCCGCCGCAAGCTGCAGGCGCTCCACCCGCAGCTGCGCCTGTGCGGCAGCAACGGTGGCTTCCACCAGCGACAGCGTGTGCGGCGCCACCGCGGTGGCCGTCCCGGTAATGTCCACGACGCCGAGCACGGCGCCCGAGTCGGGGTCGTGGAAGGGGACGGCGGTGCAGCTCCAGGGGTGGACCGCCCGCTGGTAGTGCTCCGCCCCGGCGATCTGGATGCCCCTGCCCAAGGCAAGGGCGGTGCCGGGCGCGCTGGTGCCGACGCTGGCTTCGGACCAGTCGGCACCGGGAACGAACATCATGCCTTCCGCCCGGCGCTGGAGGGTGGGGTCGCCGTCCACCCACAGGAGCCTGCCCACCTCGTCGCCCACCGCAACCAGGAGTCCGCTGTCATGGCTGGGCTGGACCAGGAGTTTGTTGATGACCGGCATGATCGCGGCCAGGGGGTGCTGCCGGCGGTAGTCCTCCAATTGGTCCCAGTCGAAGGCCAGCGGCGCGGCCGCGTTGTCCGGGTTGGCCTTGAAGCTCGCCGAGCGCTGCCAGGACTCCCTGATGAGGTTGCGCAGCCCCGGAATCTCGGGGGTTGAGGCGGCGGGATCCGATCCCAGGCGCTCATGTCCGGCCAGCGCCGCTCGCTGGCGCGGTTCAGGGTGGAGCAGGTTCGTCATCGAACTCCCGTTCCGGAGTCTTGTCCGGCGATGCAGGGCCGGAGGGTGGCCCAGCCAGCATAGCTGGACAACAACCCTGTGTCATCGGTGGGCCCGGACGAGCTCTTCCAGGGCATCCGCTCCCGCCGCTGCTCCCCCGGCGGCCGCGTAGCCCGCCGCCACCCGGCGCGCCCCCAGCGCCTTGCCCACGGCCTGGTGGACGGCTGCCAGGAGCCGCTCGGGGGTGAGGTGCTTCCGGCTGAGCCGCACTCCGGCGTCGGCCGCCACTACCCGTGCGGCTACCTCGTGCTGGTCGCGGCCGAAGGGGACCACCACCACGGGGACTCCCTTTGAGAGCGCCTTCTGCGTTGCCCCCATGCCGCCGTGGGTGATGGCAACCGCGGCGCGATCGAGGACAGGGCCGTGCGGCACGAAATGCTCCAGCCGGGCATTGGACGGAACGGGCTGGAACCGGTCCAGGCCGGCGGCCCTGGCAGCGCCCGCAGAGCCGGCATGGGCAGCAGGCAAGGTGGCGACGACGGTAAAGGGCTCCCCCGCGAGGGCCGCCAGGGCGGTCCGGACGATGGCGTCATCCGCCTGGTACTCGGAGGACGTGGTCACCAGGACCAGGGGAGCGGTGACCTCTTCCAGCCAGGCTGGAGGTCCGGCCGGCGGTTCCCATTCGAGCGCACCGATCATGCGCACGTCCGGACCCCAGTCAGGGTGCGGGTACTCGAACGGCTCGGACGTAGCCACCAGCATCAGCGGCGCCGTGCGGAACATGGAATCGGCGCCGCTGACCGGTGGAAGGATGCCGCCGGAGATTTCGGCCCGCAGGGCGTTGATGCGCGGCAACATCAATTTTTCGACGGCTCCGATCACCAGGCGGCGGGCCACGGCGTCGCGGGCGCGTCCCAGCGGGCCCGGCATGGGGGCGAGTCCCGGACCGAACGGAGGCGTTCCCTTCGACTGCAGCGGTGGAGTGTAGGGGCTGAAGGTGGCCCACGGCAGGCCGGCGGACTCGGCCTGGATGCGGGCTCCCCACGCATTGATGTCGACCAGCAATAGGTCGGGGTCCACGTCGGCGATGGCCTTTTGCAGGTCAGGGGCATCGAAGCGGGCGCGGGCCGTGAAGGTCTCCACGCTGGAAGCCAATGCGGCCTTCGCGTTCCCGGCGCGGTAGTCGGTGGCCTCGACCGCCAGGATGCGGTGGTCCACCGGTCCGGCGTGGAACCCTGACTCCATGAGCTGGGGCGCCTGCCGTGGGAGGGTGCGGATGTGGACGTCATGGCCGCGGGCCTTCAGCTCCTGGAGCAGCGGAACCATGGGGAAGAGGTGGCCGATGGCGGGTGAGGTGTAGGCAAGGACGGTGGACATCAGGGCCTCCGCGTGAAGGGTTCCAGCATTTCGAGCAGGGAGTGGGCCACTTGGTCGCGGCTGAGCCCGGCCTCCAGGCGGAGCAGCTTCCAGGTGTAGACGTCGCAGAGGGCGACGAACTGGGCCAGCCGGCGGTCGTGGTCCGGGCTGCCCTTCAGGGGGTCAAGGAAGGGGTCGAAAACGCGGCGGCACCATTCGCGGTGCAGGCGGCGTGCTCCCCCGGTGATTTCTGCGAGGACGGGAGAGGTTTGTTCCTCGGCGAGCAGCTTCAGGGCCATCGCACCGGTGGTTTCGTAGTGCTCCAGGAGGTTGCCGACGGCGGCGCGAACGTCGCCGGGAGGGACAGCGTTGCGCTGGCTGTCCACCCTTGCCGTGGCCGCCCGGGCGGTGGCATCAATGAGGCCCGCACGGTCCCCGAACCTGCGGATGACGGTCTGGACCGTGACGCCGGCGCGGTCGGCCACCGCGCCCAGCGTGACCTCGGCGAGCGGACCCTCCATGAACAGGTCTTCGGTGGCCTGCAGGATCCGGCGCCCTGTCTCCGCCGCGGAGGTGGCACGTTTCGGGGAGCTGTAGTTGCGCGTTCCGGTCCCGGCCGCATTCATGTTAATCAGATTAACTCCAATGCGGCCCCGCGGATAGGGTCTACGCGCGGGAGATGCGGATCATCTCCTCGCGCGGCACCACCTTGATGCGCTCACGGACCACGTGGTCCAGGCCGTCGGGTCCGGCCCAGGCGGCACCCAGGCCTGCCTCGTGGGCGTCGAGCTTGTTCCACCCTTCCCAGGTGGTGTATTCGATGCCGCGCTCTTCGAGCAGGTCGATGATGGCCTGCGGATCCGGGTTCTTGGCTGCCGGGAGGCTGAGCCGGTCCTCCAGCAGGAAGCCGATGGTCTCCAGCGCATCACCCTTGGTGTGCCCGATCAGCCCCACAGGTCCGCGCTTGATCCAGCCCGTGGTGTAGATGCCCGGGACCGGGTTGCCGTCGGCATCCAGGACGCGGCCGCCTTCATTGGGAATGACGCCCCGCTTGGCGTCGTACTCCAGTTCATCCAGCGCCGAGCCATGGTAGCCGATGGCCCGGTAGACAGCCTGGACGGGGTACTCAATGTACTCCCCCGTACCCTTGGCGTTGCCGGTCCCGTCCAGCTGCATGCGCTCGAACTTGATGCCGCCCACCTTGCCCGAGCCGTCGTCGAGCACTTCGACGGGGCTGTGCAGGAAGTGCAGGTGCAGCCGGCGCGAGGAGGGGTTCTCGGATTCCGCGTGCTCCTCCACGAGCCAGTTGGTGAGGGTGTTCACCATGGTCTTCACCTGGTTGTTGCTGCGGATGGCCTCGTCCGAGGCTTCGTCGAATTCAAAATCCTCGGGGTAGAGGACGATGTCGACGTCGTCCATGTGGCTCAGTTCCCGCAGCTCCAGCGGGGTGAACTTGACCTGGGCGGGGCCGCGGCGGCCAAAGACGTGGACATCCGTCACCGGGGACGCCTTCAGGCCGGCGTACACGTTGTCCGGGATCTCGGTGGTGAGCAGTTCCTCGGGGTGCTTGACCAGCATGCGGGCCACGTCCAGGGCCACGTTGCCGTTGCCGATCACCGCGATTTCCCTGGCCTCCAGCGGCCACTCGCGGGGCACGTCCGGGTGGCCGTCGTACCAGGACACAAAGTCGGCGCCGCCAAAGGAGCCGCGCAGGTTGATGCCCGGAATCTCCAGGTCCGCGTCCTTGATGGCGCCCGTAGAGAAGATGACGGCGTCGTAGAAGGCCCGGAAATCGTGCAGCGTGAGGTCCCGGCCGTAGGTCACGTTGCCCAGGAACCGGATGTCGCCCCGGTCCAGGACCTTGTGCAGGGCGTTGACGATGCCCTTGATCCGCGGATGGTCCGGGGCTACGCCGTACCGGATCAGTCCGTAGGGCGCCGGGTAGGCCTCGAAGAGGTCGATGCTGACCTGGAAGTCGCCGTCCTTGACCCCGCTGGACTTGGTGAGGATGTCCGCAGCATAGACTCCTGCCGGTCCCGCGCCGATAATGGCGACGCGGAGGGGACGGTTGGCGGCGGTTTCGCTGTGATTGGACACCGGGAACCCTTCTGAACTGGTCCTGCTCATGTTTCATGACGGCGCGCGGCATGCTGCAGCGCACAGTCCCCCATTCTAGTTGGCAGCCAGGGCCACTACCTTGCCTTCGCGGTACAGGAGTGCCCGGAGTTCAGCTTCCGCCGAATCCAGCCGCTTCGGGTCGATGGTTTCGCCGTCGTGGTAGTGGTCCACCACCCGCGGGTCCACGTAGCTCTTGCGGGCGATGGAGGGGGTGTTTCCCAGCGTCTCCGCCGCGTCGTACATGGCGCGGCTGATGGCGCGTTTCCGTTTGGCAGCCGTCCGCTGGACTCCCGTACGGGCCAGGCTTTCCGCAGCGGCCACGGTCCCGCGCAGCGTCCGGAAGTCCTTGGCAGTGAAGTCGGAGCCGGTCCGTTCCTTCACGTAGGCGTTGATGTCCGCGCTGGTGACCGGGCGCCAGGTCCTGCCTTCCTTGTAGGCCAGCAACCGGGCGTTGGGGCCGCGCCGCTTGAGCAGTCTCAGGAGTACGGCGAGGTCGGCGTCGCGGAGTTCCGATTCCCAGTCCTTGCCGCTCTTGGCCGGAAAGCGCAGCAGGATCCGGTCCTTCCGCACCTGGACGTGGGCGCAGAGCAGGGTGGCCAGGCCCCGGCTGCCGTTCTCGTTGGTGTACCGCTCCGAACCCACCCGCAGGGATCCGCTGTCCAGCATCCGGAATGCCCCCGCCAGGACGCGGTCGCGGGTGAAGCCCTCGCTGCGCAGGTCCATGGTGACCTGCCGGCGGGCCGCGGGCAGCGATTCGGCCAACTGGAGGGAACGGTCAAACTTCACGCGGTCCTTCCGCTCGCGCCACTCCGGATGGTAGATGTACTGGCGGCGGCCCACCGCATCCACGCCGGTCGCCTGGATATGGCCGTTTTCGAACGGGGCGATCCAGACGTCGGTCCAGGCGGGCGGGATGCCGATGCTTTCCAGGCGGTCCCGGATGGGGCCGGGCGGCAGGGTTGAACCATCCAGGTCCCGGTAACTGAAGCCCTTGCCGGCGGCCACCCTGCGGTAGCCGCGGCCTGAGGCGTTGCTGCGCCGGAGCCTCATGGAGTGGGCTCCAGGAAAGGCGCACATGTCATGAAAGCAAGCCTACTGACTATTTTCTGGATTACCGCCTGTCTGCTGGAATACCTGCCCATCTGATGCTGTTATTGACTTCGTGCCTACGCCAGAAGGAACCTCCCCCGCCACCCCCGTTGCCACCTCCGCAGCCGCGCCGCCTTCGGTGGAGACCCCGGCCTTAAAGTCCTCGGCGGGTGGGGCTTCGGCAGGCTCCGCGCCGGCGGGTCCAAAGCCCGTGGCCAAGGATTCGACGGCGGGAATGCTGTTCGGCATCGGCGCGTACGTATTGTGGGGGCTGCTCCCGCTGTACTTCTTTATCCTGATGCCGGCGGGCGCCGTCGAAATCGTAGCGAACCGGGTGGTGTGGTCACTGCTTTTCTGCGCCCTCCTGATTACGGTGACCAGGGCATGGGGCGTACTTGCGACGGCGCTGAAGGACCGGCGGGTCTTTGGTTCGCTGGCGCTGGCCGCCTTCCTGATCGCCATCAACTGGCTGACCTATACCTACGGCGTCACCACGGGGCAGGCTGTGGAAACGTCCCTGGGCTACTTCATCAACCCGCTGGTCTCCGTGCTGCTGGGGGTGCTGGTCCTGAAGGAGAGGCTGCGGCCGCTCCAGTGGACCGCCGTCGGCGTCGGCTTCGTGGCGGTGGGCGTGCTCACCTACTCCTACGGCAAACTGCCGTGGATCGCCCTGACCCTGGCATTCAGCTTTGGCCTCTACGGCTTCGTCAAGAACCGGGTGGGATCGAGGGTGGACGCCATCACCAGCCTCAGCGTGGAGACCATGGTGCTTGCGCCGCTGGCCGCCGTGGCCATGGTGGTCCTCGCCGCAGGCGGCAGCTCCACGCTGACGTCCCAGGGAGCGGGACACTTCTGGCTGCTGCTGGCATCGGGCGTGATCACCGCCGTCCCGCTGCTCTTCTTCGGTGCATCGGCACGGCGGTTGCCCATGACCACCATCGGGCTGCTTCAGTACTTCGCTCCCGTCCTGCAGTTCCTGGTGGCGCTGCTGGTGTTCCGCGAGGCCATGACCCTTGAGAGGTGGATCGGTTTCGGGGTGGTGTGGCTGGCCCTGCTGGTGCTGACCCTGGACATGCTGCGGGCGGCGCGCAGGAACTCGCTGGCCCGCAGGGCCGCGCTCCGCCAAGGCGCCTGAACCGGCGCACCCGCTTCCCGCCAGCCCGTTTCCACGGCAGGGGCCGTCCGTCAGCCGCCCAGGGCGCGCTTTACGGCGTCGTACGCCGGGGTCGGCTTCCCGTCGTTGAACAGGTGGTCGTGGCCCTGCTGCAGGCTCCCGCCGTCGTCGATCCACCAGTCGTAGCGGTCATCCACTCCCCAGGTGGTGTAGGAGACGCAGGTGCGCGAGCGCAGGCAGGTGGCGAGCACGGTGGCGTACTGCTTCGCCTGGGCGTCCGTCCCCTGGTCGTCGGTAACGTCGTTCTCGGAGATGCGGACGTGCAGCCCGGCGTCCCCGAAACGGTCGAGTGTGCGGGTGAGGTCATCGGCGGAGATGGCGTCCGTCTTGAGGTCGTATACGTGCGCCTGGAGGCCTGCGCCGTAGATGTGCCCGCCCTGCGCGTTGGTATCGAGGATGAGCTTGAGCAGTGCGTCCTGGCGCCGCCCGGGCACGTCGGCGCCGTTCTCGTTGATGTACTGCTTGACGCCCGGGTCGGCCGCGTAGACAGCCTTGGAGACCACGGCGGGATAGCCGGGGCCGAAGACGCGGTACCAGATGTTCTGCTGCATGCTGGTGCCCTGGTTGACGTCGAACGGCTCATTGACGACGTCGAGGGATGCCAGCCGCCCCTTGAAGTGCGTCACCACGGTGCTGATGTAGCCGAGCAGCGCGGCCGCACTGGCCCGACGCTCCGCTTCTGAGCCGGCGGGGAGCTCCTGCATCCACCGGGGCATGGCCTCCGTGAAGGCGATGGTGTGGCCGTGGACCGCCATGCCTTTGCTCTGGGCAATCGCCAGGATCGCGTCAGCCTCTTCGAAGGTATACACGCCCTGCTGCGGGGAGAGGAACTGCGGCTTCATGGCGTTTTCCGGGGTGAGGGCGCCGAAGTTTTCGACGAACACCCGCGCATAGTCAACGTCCCCGGTGAGGGGTCCCAGTGCCACAGCCGCGCCCACCAGGAAGTCCGGCCGGGTCCTGGCGGCGAGCGCCTGCAGACCATCCTTGGACCGCTGGACGTCCGCTGCGGCGGCGCCCGAGGTTCGCAGGCCGGCGTTTCCCGGCGCAACCGCCGTAAGCGAGGTGATCTCAAAGTCACCCGAATCGCTGGAAAACCCCAGCCACAGCTCCCCGGATGAAAACACCTTGCCGAGGGGGAGTGAGGAAATAGCGTCGTTCCCGCTGGCGACGGCCAGGCTATCGCCGGAGCGCCGCACCGTAAGCGGAGCGCCGGCGTCTTTCACGGTTACGTGCTCTTCATGGACGGGCACCGGCTGGGTCACGTCCTTTTTTTGCGTCCCGTCGAAGACTGCGATCTTCAGGTCGCTGCCCTGGAGGGTAAGCCGCAGGCCCGCCGGCTCCACGCGGAACTCGTCCGCGATGACGGGCGGCCGGTCGTACAGCGCCCAGGATGCGTCCGCTGTGACGTTCGCGAACGTTGCGCTGAGCGAAAAGTCCCCGCCGACCACCAGGTGTGTGCCGGCGAGGTTGAGCGGAGGGTTTGGTTGGCCGCCTTCCCCGCTCTGTTCCACGATGCGCCTGGCGGTGGGCGTCACCTGGAGTGCCCCGTTCCCGGCCCGGACACCGGGAACGTCCTGCCAGTCCCCGTGCAGCAGGTCCAGCGTCACGTCAGGCTTGGGTGGGGAACAGGATGCGAGGATGACGAGGAGGGCGGACACCAGCAACACCGTAAGTGCCTGCGGGCGCCCGGCCATCCTTCGTCCTCTCCCCTGTTGCCAGTACGTGGTGCTGCTACGACTTGGTCCAGCGGACGTCGTCGAAGTACGCCTGCAGTCCCGAGTTGCCCTGGACGATGACCTGCAGGCTCGCCTTGGCCACGGCGGTGCTGCTCGGTGAGTACGTCAGGTCCACGTTGGTGACGCCGCCGGCCGCGACCCCGAGCTTCCACTGCCCGGAGACCCATTGCCCGGCGGAGTTGTATTCGTCAATGTAGAAGCCCATCTCACCGCTGTTCCGCGCCGTGATGTTGAGGTAGCTGGCGATCTTGTAGCTGCCGGCTGCGACCGCCACCTGTGGCGAGAACAGGTGTTTGTTGGCCGTGGTGGCTGCCATCTTGACCGAGTTCACCGGGTTGGCCGGGCTCCCGTGGCTGGCTGCGTCAGCCAGGATTGTGGAAGCCGAGTCCGTCCTCCAGCCCGACCCGATGCCGGCGTCGAACGTGCCGTTGGCCACGAGGTTGGGTGACTGCGTGGGAGGCGTTGCCGCCCCAAGGGCCATCATCTGCATGTTGTCCAGGTAAGCGGTGATGCCCGTGCCGGTCACGTAGACCTGCAGGCTGGCTGACGCCACGCTGGTGGAGCTGGGCGTATAGGTGAAGTTCATCGACTCCACCCACCGGCTGTTTTCCCGCTTGCGGAACTGCCCGGAAACCCACTGCCCGGCCGCGTTGTACTCGTCCACGTAGAAGCCCACTTCTCCGGAGGAGATCGCGGCGACGTTGAGGAAGGCCTTGTACAGATAGCTGTTGGCCGCCGAAACCGCAATCTTTGGCGAGAACAGATGGCCCACAGCGGATCCGGAGACCAGCTTCACGGACTTGGCGGGATCGGGGTAGCTGCCGTTGTTGCCGGAATCCGCTGTGATTGCTGCGGGGGCGTCGGTCCGCCATCCGTCGGCGATGCCGCTATTGAACGTCGGGTTCGGAAGCATGTTGGGGCTGCCGTTGACCAGGCCCTTGCTGACGTTGACGTTCCTGATCTGCCCGGCCGCCACTTTGGTCTGCACGTACGCTGCCAGCTGGTCCAGCTCAGCCGTCCCGTATTGGTAGTCATCCGGGGTCTGGCTCGGCGACGGCCTGATGTCATGGAAGGTGAAGATGGCCCACGTCTTATTGGCGATGGCCTCGTCAACCTTCAACTTCAGCGTGGCGACCGGGGTGGTGACTTCCTGCACCGGCGTGTTGTGGAGCAACAGGTCGCCGAGGGGCCAGATGTTGTTGCCCACGTCCGCAAACCCGCGCATCGAGCTGTAGTACTTCGCTATCCGGGCCAGCGCCGACATGTCGTAGTCTCCGTAGGGCGTGGCCAGGGCGCCGGCGTTGAATCCGTGTGCTGCCAGTACGGCCCTGCTGTTCGCCAGCTCGGCGTCCACCTGGGCGGCGGTCAGCTTGGTTGCCTGACAGTCGTTGCCCACGCTCACGAGGCACTGGTGGTCAACGGTGTGCGAGCCGATCTCCCAGCCGTAGCTGTTTTGCAACTGTGTGATCTGGTCCCAGGTCATATACGGAACGTCGGTGTTGGCCCGGCAGGTGTTCGGCACGGACGTCATCCCCACACAGTTGGTGATGACGTAACTGGTGCCGGTGAGCCCGTACTTCTTAAGTGTGGGGGCAGCCTGGGTCAGGGCATTCTGCATGCCGTCGTCGAAGGTGAAGGACACGAGCGGAGTTGGGGCAGGGTTGTCCACGGCGGCGTTCGCGGCCGCAGGGGACAGCAGGGCGGCGGCTATGGCCCACACGGCTACCCCGATGGTCAGGAGCCTGGCGCGGCTCCGCACCAGGCTGGATCTGGATTTGATCATGACTTTCTCCTTCTTTCGGGTGGCGAAGGCACCGCGTGTCACCGCCTGGTGGTGGTCACGGGCCCTGCAACTGCTCGAACGCCTGGGCGACCGGTTTCACTTGGATGCCGCTTTCGTCGATGAGCTGCAGCTGGGTTGCGAGGACGTCGCTGGTGATGGTGCTCCTGTCCGCCGCAATGGTGTTCTTCTGGGTCCCCGACGAATCGGGGTTGGCAATCTGGTGGTAGACCAGGATGAGCCAGCCGTTGGACCGGGATGTCTCGGCAAGCGCTTCCTTCACGGTGTCCTGAGTGGTTGCGTCGGTCACGTACAGGACTTTCAGGTCATGCGGATTGATGTTCTGCCTGGTGTTGATGCCGTTGTCCGTCCCCCGCATGATCTTGAAGTACTTGGCCGCGTACCAGTCCACCTGGGCGTCGGAGCGGCCGTACGGCGGTGCCAGGTCATCGGTGGGGAGCCCCGCTGCGGCAAGCGCTTCCTCACTCCTGCGCAGCTCCTGGTCCAGCCGGTCAGTGCCCAGGGATGTGAGGTCGACGTGCTGGTAGGCGTGGGCGGCGACTTCATGTCCGGCCTGGTGCAGCTGCTGGACTTCCGCGCCCGTGATGAAGTCCGGCGTCTCAATGGAGCTGGCGTTGACGTACTGGGTGGACCGGAAGCCGTGCTTGTCCAGGAGGGGCAGCGCCCGGTCGTACACTGACTGCCACCCGTCGTCGAACGTTATGGAAACCATGGGCTGGTTCCACCGCAGAGGCCCCGGCTTGGTGATGTCCGTAAGGGAATAGTCGCGGACGGCGGTGCTGCCGTTGCCATGTGCAACCAGGGTGACCATGGCGTTGGCCGCGCCTGCCGGGACCTGGAATGCCTCGCTGATGGTGGTCCATTCCCCCGCCGGCGGCACGGTCTCCAGGTTCCGGAACGTGCGTCCGCCACCGGCGAGCTCGAACTCGGCCACCACATCCACCCCGCGGTCCGACTTGTAGGCCGCGCCGAACCTGAAGTAGCGGTCCGGGGTCACCGGGATGGGCTGGTACTGCCACTTCGCCTCCCCGCTCTGATAGTTGCCGATGCGGGTCCACAGGAAGCTGCCGCGACCGTCCTCGCCTCGTCCTGACTCCACTGTTGAGGTCCCCGATGAATAGGGGGACCAGAAGGCGGGCTGGTTCGGCTGCATGCCGGCGAATCCCGGGTTGGGGATCACGTTGGGGCCTGCCGCTGGCGGCGGCGGAAGCTGGACGTCGTCCGTTGCCTCAAGGTAGGCACCTTCCAGGCGGGCGGTGCCCGCGGATGCGAAGCGGAAGACGTACTCCACCGCCCTGACAGTCTCGCCGCTGCTGAACGCGTCGCTCACCGTGAACGCGGAGGTGCCGGGCCTTTCCACGGGGTTTCGCAGCTGCTCCAGGGTGGTGCTGCCATCCTTGTGGTACTTCCGGGCCAGGAGCCGGAAATCGGTGTCCGTGGTGGTGAACACCTTGAAGAAGTAGGTCTTGCCGGGAGCCAGGTCCACGCGTGGGCTGGTGAGGGTCACGTCGCCCGAGGCGTACTCCGTGATGTCGAGTTTCAGCGCCTGGGTGGCCATCTGCCCGGGGACCAGCGCGAGGGTCGTTTTTGCGCCTGCGCTGTGGCCGGCGGTCCAGCCCCCTGATGGGGCCACCGAAGAACCGGCCGACGGCGACGGGCCGGGTGTCGCGGCAGGTCCGGCCAGGGCGGGAAAGAGCGCCGGAAGCAGGTTGGCCCCGGGCCGTGCCTGGGCGAAGTTGCCCAGCCTGCCCGTATACGCGAACCAAGCGGCGGTGATCAGGAGGACCAGGACCGAGATGACCACGAGCGGATTCAGCAATACCCGGCGGACCCTCCGGTTCCTAGGCGGCACGGCTTACCACCGCCACGCCTCCGGACCGCTGCGGAGAGCTCCAGGTGTTGATCGCCGGACGCCGCACCAACCCGCGGGAGCGGGCGATGCAGCGGATCGCTGCCGTCAGCTGCACCAGGTCCATGATGTAGAACAGGAAGTAGGCGGTGGGCGCGTACAGGCACAGCCTGGTGCGTTCACGCGGCGACAGGTTCTCATCCATCAGGACCGTCAGAAGCGTGTAGGCGGTGATGGTGGCGTAGGACCCGATGATCAGGGCCGGCGTGTAGGTCGCCAGTGACCAATAGACCGCGTACGTCCACGCCAGGGGTGAGACAAGCAGGGTGAACTCGCTCAGCACGGCCATGGGCATCCGGTAGTAGGCCAAGGCGCGGCTGTACCGCCGGCTCGGGTTGAACGTCATGCTGCGGTACTTGATCAGGTTCTGGATGCTTCCGTACTTCCAGCGGTAGCGCTGCTTGGCCAGGGCACGGAATGTGAGCACGCCCTCGGTTTTCGCCACCACGTCGGCACCGTAGACCAGGCGGAAGCGCCGGTTACCCAGGTGGGTGATCTTTGCACTCAGGCCGATGTCCTCGGTCACCGTGTCCGTGTCGTAGAAGTCCACTTTGCGCAGCACGCGCATCCGGTAGGTGGAGGCCACCCCGCCCACCACAAACTCGCAGTTCAGCAGCGAATAGAGCTTCTTGGACCGGTAGCCGATCATGTGCTCAAACCGCTGCAGGATGCCCAGTGCCGTGGTCTCCTCCATGATCTGGACATTGGCAGCGACACCCGCCACGTACGGGTCGTCGAAGTAGCACAGCGCGTTGGTGATGGCATCCGGCTGGATGACCGAGTCGGCGTCGAGCGTCATGACGAACTGTCCGCGCGCGAACCTGCGGAGCACCGAGTTGAGCGCGGCGCCCTTGCCCACGTTCCGGTGCATTCGCACGAGGCGCAGGTTCATCCCGGGGTGCCGCAGCTGGTAGTCGCGGACCAGCCGGCCGGTGAGGTCACCGGAGGCGTCGTCCGCCACGAGGACTTCGAAGGAAGGGTAGGTGCTGCACCGGATGGAGTCCAGCGTCCGGACGATCACTGCTTCCTCGTTGTGGGCGGCAATGACGATGGAGACCAGCCCGGGCACCTCGGGGAGGGCCCGTCGCGTCCAGGTTGCGCTCGCAGCGCACTCCGGCTCGTAGGCGGCGGGAAGCCGGAAGCCCCGGAGTCCTTTCCGCCGCTGCTGCCAGATGTCATAGAAATTGGCGCCTGCCAGATACAGGCCGAAGTGCACGACGTAAAGGATGCTGACGCCCGCGAACAGCCAGAAGACCAGGAGCGCGATATCCATCGCTCATCCGTCCGCGGAGTTGGCTGCCAACACCATCGTGAAGGCATCGGGCAGCGGGACGTTGGCAGGCTGGACCAGGTCGATCCCGGCCGCAATGGCAGGTACGACGGCGATGGCCGGCCTCACGACGGCGGCCGGCATCACGGCAGCGGCGGCCTGGGTTTCGGCTGGTTCGGCATCGGTCCCGGCAGTCCGGGCAGTCCGGGCAGTGGCCGCGGCGTCAGCGGGAGCCGTGCGGGAAGCGGCAGTGACGGGGGCGCCGATGCTCGCCACTGCTATGGCGGGGACGGCAGTGCCCGCTGCCGCCATCCGGGCGAGGGCCCGTCGTGCGGCGCGGCGGTAGAACCGGATCCCCAGGAAGCGGATGACCACGGTGAGGGTGACCAGGCCCCAGAGCACCAGGCTCATCTGGGCCACGAAACTTAGCAGGCTTTCGAACATGGCGCCGTCCCTGCCAAAGGTGGCGGCTGCAGGCACGGCGAAGGACCCGGGGTGCGTCAGCACTGGGCTTCCCCGTTTCCCCTTGAAGCTTGCGTCATTGTTGAAGGCCGCGTCATCGCCTTCCCCCTGTCTTGAGCAAGATGTGCGTCATTGGGCTGCGGGGTGTCGCCGGCTGGTGTGCCCATAACCAGTCGTTGGTGGAAGTTCCTGTCGTCAGCGCCAAGGCAGGGCAGCGTCATTACCCTGTAGCTGACGTGGATGGGAGCGCGAAAGCAGCTCCGGACTTACTGTGGGGTGGCAGGTGGCGCCTGAGGCAATCGGCGTCGCGCACTGCACACCCGTTTATAGGTCAAAACTACGTATCCGTGCGTGGGACAGGCACGAGTAGCGGGTACTCAATAAAGATTCTTGGGGCTACTTACCGAAAGGATTTTGGGGGAACCGCTGCCT
The DNA here is from genome assembly GCF_059414985.1 of Arthrobacter sp. SAFR-044. Lineage (NCBI taxonomy): Bacteria > Bacillati > Actinomycetota > Actinomycetes > Micrococcales > Micrococcaceae > Arthrobacter > Arthrobacter sp. SAFR-044. The sequence goes on from NZ_JBPFDN010000002.1 coordinate 422,854, forward strand.
GCCCGCCGGCCAGGACGGGATATTGGGTAGTTCGCGCAGCCCGGCGCGGGGGCATAGGTATCCCCCAAAGCTGCGTCCAGGCAATGCAAAAAAGGCAGCACCCTGAGGGTGCTGCCTTTTTCGCGGACCGGGTTTGGTTGTTGTCAGGCGTTGGCCTTGATGGCGGCGGCCAGGACGTCCAGTCCGTCCAGCAGCAGTTCGTCGGTGATGACCAGCGGGGGCAGCAGGCGGATGACGTTGCCGTAGGTACCGCAGGTGAGGATGATGACGCCTTCCTTCAGGCAGGCGGCGGCAACAGCCTTGGTCAGCTCCGGGTTGGGCTCCTTGGAGCCTGCCTGGACGAGTTCGACGGCGAGCATGGCACCGCGGCCACGGACGTCGCCGATCACGGCGTTGCCGGCACCGGCCAAGTCGGACTGCAGCCCGCGCAGGCGTGCGGTGGCGATGGATTCGATGTGGCGGGCGCGGCCGTTCAGGTCGTACTCCTCCATGGATCCGATGGAAGCCAGCGCTGCGGCGCAGGCCACCGGGTTGCCGCCGTAGGTGCCGCCCAGGCCACCGGGGTGCACGGCGTCCAGGAGGTCGGCGCGGCCCGTGATGGCGGACAGCGGCATGCCGCCGGCGATGCCCTTGGCCATGGTCATGATGTCGGGGACGACGCCTTCGTGGTTCACTGCGAACCATTCACCGGTGCGGCAGAAGCCGGACTGGACCTCGTCGGCGATGAACACGATGCCCTTCTCCTTGGCCCATGCGGCCAGCGCGGGCAGGAAACCGTCGGCCGGGACGATGAAGCCGCCCTCACCCTGGATGGGCTCGATGATGATCGCGGCAACCTGGTCGCCGCCGATCTGCTTCTCGATCATGGTGATGGCGCGCTTGGCCGCCTCGGCGCCCGTGATCGAGGGGTTTTCCTCGCGGTACGGGTAGCTCATGGGCATGCGGTAGACCTCGGGGGCGAACGGGCCGAAGTTGGTCTTGTACGGCATGGCCTTGGCGGTCAGCGCCATGGTCAGGTTGGTGCGGCCGTGGTAGGCGTGGTCAAAGGCGACGACGGCGTCCCGGCCGGTTGCCAGGCGGGCCACCTTGACGGCGTTTTCCACTGCCTCGGCGCCGGAGTTGAACAGGACGGTGCGCTTTTCGTGGTCGCCCGGGGTGAGTCGGTTCAGCTGCTCGGCAACGGCCACGTAGCCCTCATAGGGGGTGACCATGAAGCACGTGTGGGTGAAGTGCTCCACGGCTTCCTTGACGGCGCCAACGACGGCGGGGTCGGAGGCACCCACGCTGGTCACGGCGATGCCTGAGCCCAGGTCGATGAAGGAGTTGCCGTCGACGTCGTGGATGATGCCGCCGTCGGCGTCTGCAACGTAGACCGGGACGCTGGAGGCGACGCCGGCGGCCACCACGGACTTGCGGCGTTCGGTCAGTGCCACGGACTTGGGACCCGGGAAGTCGGCCTGGACGTTGCGCTTCTGCTCCAGGCGGTAGGTGATGTCTGCTGCGGTGGTGGTCATGGTTCTTTTCTTTCTACGATTCCGGGTTTCGGCAAGCTCAACCAGCGGGGAAATGGTCAGGCGTCGAGGGCGGACATCACGTGCTTGATGCGCGTGTAGTCCTCCACGCCGTACATGGAGAGGTCCTTGCCGTAGCCGGACTGCTTGAAGCCGCCGTGCGGCATTTCGGCGGTAAGGAGGATGTGGGTGTTGATCCAGACGGCGCCGAAGTCCAGGTCCCGGCTTAACCGCATGGCGGTGCCGTGGTTGGTGGTCCAGACGCTGGAGGCCAGCGCGTAGTCCACGTCATTGGCCAGGGCCACCGCTTCTTCTTCGGTGCTGAACTTCTGGACGGTGATGACGGGGCCGAACGTTTCCTTCTGCACCACATCGTCGGTCTGCTTGGCGCCGGTGATGATCGTGGGTTCGAAGAAGTAGCCCTTCTCCCCTGCCCGGTGTCCGCCGGTTTCGATCCGGCAGTTGGCAGGCAGGTTCTCCACCACCGAGGTCACGGCGTTGAAGTGGTTCACGTTGTTCAGCGGGCCGAAGTAGTTGTCTTCGTCGTTCTGAGAGCCGGTGCGCAGGGTCCGGGTGTGCTCGACCATGGCAGCCACGACGTCGTCGTGCACGGAGTCCTGCACCAGCACCCGGGTGATGGCCGTGCAGTCCTGGCCGGCGTTGAAGAACGCGAACTCGGCGATGGCGGCTGCGCTCTTCTTGATGTCGGCGTCCGCGAAGACGATGGCCGGAGCTTTGCCGCCCAGTTCCAGGTGGGCGCGCTTGAGGCCCTTGGCGGCGCCTGATGCCACCGCGATTCCCGCGCGGACAGAGCCCGTGATGGATACCAGGCCGGGGACCTTGTGCTCCACCATCATGGCGCCGGTTTCGCCGGTGCCCAGCACCACGTTCAGGACGCCCGCAGGCAGGATGTCACCGGCCAGCCGGGCCAGGACCAGGGTGGACTCGGGGGTGGTGTCGGAGGGCTTCAGGACAACGGTGTTGCCGGCCGCGAGCGCGGGCCCGATCTTCCAGATGGCCATCAGGAACGGGTAGTTCCACGGCGCCACCTGGGCCACAACGCCGATGGGTTCGCGGCGGACATAGGAGGTGTGGCCCTCGAAGTACTCGCCGGCGGACTTGCCTTCCAGGATGCGGGCGGCACCGGCGAAGAAGCGCAGCTGGTCGGCGCCGGCGGCAACTTCCTCGGAGGCGATGAGGGAGCGGACCTGGCCGGTGTTGCGGTGCTGGGCTTCGACGAGTTCGTCGCTGTTGGCCTCAATGGCGTCGGCGAGCTTGAGCAGCATGAGCTGGCGCTGGCCGGGGGTGACATGCTTCCAGGTCCTGAAGGCGTCCTTGGCGGCAGCCATCGCGGCATCGACGTCCGCCTGCACCGATACGGGAGCCTGCGCCACCACTTCCCCATTGGTGGGGTTGACCACGTCCAGCAGCGTGGTGCCGGCGGGGGTGACGAACTTCCCGTTGATGAAGTTCTGCAAGGTTTGGACCACGGTGTGCAACCTCTTTCGTAAGGGCCATCGGCGGCCGGGCGGAGACCAGGACGGATGGATGGAACTGCCTTGAGCCTATGCCAGCGCCCAAGCGGGGTGAATAGCCACCTGCACACCCTTCCCAAACAGGTTTAGTGCGGTTGCCCAGCTCACGTTTATCCTTGCTTCATGGCCATTTCCCTTGCTGCCCTGGTGGGCGTGACGTCCCTGAAGCTGTCCAAGGCGGGCGTGGCGGAGACTACCTGGAACCAGGACATCAACTGGGTGGCCGTCACGGAACTGGAGGATCCGCAGCGCTTCCTCAATGGAGGCGAGCTGGTGCTCACCACCGGCCTGCGGTTGCGTTCCGCTCCTGAACAGCGGCGTTTTGTGCGCCAGGTGCAGCGGGCCGGGGCGGTGGGAATCGGATTCGGCGTGGGCCTTTCCCATGAGGCGGTGCCGCCGGCCCTGCTCGCGGAGGCCAACCGCTGGGGCCTGCCGGTGGTGGAAGTGCCGTACGAGACCCCCTTCATCGCCATCACCAAGCTGGTGGCGGATGCCCAGTCGGCAGACCACTACGCCAAGCTGGAACGGCTGATCGCCGGGCATCAGGTGCTGGCCCGGGCACTGCTGACAGGCGGCGGCCTGGCCGAGCTGTTGAAGAACCTGGGCGGCATGCTGCGCACGGACGTGGCGCTCACCCAGTTCACGGCGCAGCTGTTCAGCAGCAGCACGGCCCAGCCGACGGCCGACACCTGGTCCAGCTACCCCGTGCCCACCGGGCGGCGTGACGCCTGCACTCTCTGGGTGCGCCAGCCCTTCGAGGACACCGGCATCATCGGCTACGCGCAGAACCTGATCAGTGTGGAGCTGAACAACATGGTGAAGCAGCGCCAGGCCCAGCGCGCCCTCTGCGGGCAGGTCCTGGAGGACGTGATCCACGGGGCACTGGAGACCAGCGAGGCGCAGCGCCGCCTGGCCGGCGTGGGCGTGAACAGCACCCGCAAGAACGTGGTGCTGCTGGCCGTTTCGGCGGCCCACGGAAAGGCCTTGGGGAGCACCTCGGTGCCGCAGGAACTGGAGAAGGCCGTTGCCGCCGTCGTGGGCAAGGACCTGGTGTTGGTGGTCAATGACGACGGCGGGACGGCGCCGGCGCTGGCACGCAAGCTCAGCGACCACCTTGCCGAAGCGGGGATCCACGCCACGATTGGCATCGGCGGCGCGTACACCAAACCGAACGGCCTGCGCTGGAGCTACTTCGAGGCCCGCGATGCCGCCAGCCACGGCCTGCCTGTGAACGAGCCGGAGCGGCTGAGCCTGACGTCGCTGTTGCTGGCCAGCGAGGATGTGCCCCTGGCCGATATGGCGCATGAGTCCCTGAATCCCCTGCGTTCCTTCGACGCCGCGCACGGGTCGGAGCTGATGGCCACGCTGGAGAGCTACCTGAACAACAACGGCTCGGTGGCTGCGGTGGCCGAGGAACTCACGCTGCACCGCAACACGGTCCGGTACCGGCTGGCGCAGATCACCGAGCTCACCGGGTATGACCCCGCCGTGACCGCGGACCGGGTGCAGCTCTGGCTGGCCCTGGCGGTGGCCCGGTTGTCTGCCCGCCAGGGCAAGTAGGCCGGCGGCGGCGGGTTAGCCTCAGAGGACGCCGTGGCCCAACAGGTCGCGCGACTTCTTCCAGGCCTTCCGGTATCCGGCCTGGGCCGCCAGCATCCGCTCTTCCTGCTGGTTGAGCAATTCCGCATAAATGCCTGCCGTGACGGGTTCGCTGTAGTCCGCGGCGATGGCTGCCAGCAGGTCGCGGGCCACCACTGCGTCCTGGAACTGGCCCAGGATCTTTTGCTGCCTGCGGGCGGCCTTGGCCACCTTGCCCGCCCGTTTGCCGTGCACCAGCACCGCTGATTCAGCCACGTGGCGCAGCCGCTTGGCGTCCTTGCGCACGCGGTGGAGGGCAAGTTCCTGTTCCTTGCCACGCCGAGCGCGCTTGGCAGCTTTGCGCGAGCGCTGCAGCCGCTTGGCGGCCTTGTCCACTGCTTTTGCGGCCGCCCGCCGTCCCGGCGCCACCGCATCGGCGCGCACTGGCGGGTTGTCACGGAAATCCTCGAGTTTGTCCAGGAGCCGGAAATAGCGGTTAGAGCCCAGGGCCTCCTGCAGGAGGCGGTACGCGGCGTCGTAGTCCGCGCCGGTGCGCTGTTCCACCGTGGCCGTGGCACCGCTAACCCCGTCCGAGGGCAGCAGTCCACCCAGCTGTTCACCGAGCTGCGCCCGCAGGACCTCGGCGTCGCGCGGCTGCCCGAGCAGCTGGGCCAGCCACTTCAGCTCGGCCCGCAGTTTGCGCACCGGTGATGCCCGGTAGAGCTTGGCGTACGCTGCCAGGACCGAGCGGATGCGGCGTGTGGCGGAGCGCATGTTGTGCACCGCCTCGGGCTCCTCCCCCCGGACAGCGGGGTCGCTGGCCAGCATCTGGTCGATCTGGGCGCCCACATAAACGGTGACGACGGCGGCGGCCGGAGCCCGCTTGCCGGACAGGAGTGCGGGGGTGCTTTCGTCGTCGGCAGCAGCCTCCCCGGCGGCGGCCCGCTTTCCCGCTTTAGTGTCAGGGCCCAGCGCGCGCGCCAGCTTGGAGGCGTGCCCTGCGGGCCGGGCGCCGGCGGCGGCGAGCAGTTCCTCCACGGGGCCGAAAAGGTCCGGACTTCCGTGGACCAGTTCCAGCTCCCATTCGCGCCATTCCTGCCGCGTCGCCTCATCGGGGTGTCCCTCCTGCAGCCGCACTGCGGCGACGACGTCATCGGCGAGGTCGGCCAGGTGGACGCCGTCGTCCCCATACAAGGGGTACGTGGTGCGCCGGGTTTCCAGGCGAACCACCGGCACCGGGACGGCGCCCCGAAGATAGGCATGAAGGTGGGCCAGCAGGGCGTCCGGGACGACGTCGGGCCGGCCCAGGGGGGCGCGCAGTTCCGTCCGCTGCTGCGGGCCTTCCCCGGGTACCGGCACCTGGGGCGGCAGCTTCAGGTGCCAGCCGGCGTCCTTACCGCCGGTGCGGCGGCGGAGCGTAATGCGGCGCGCGGCCAGGGCATGGCCGGGGGTATCAAAGTAAATGGCCTCAAGCAGGTCCGTGTGCGGCTTGCCGGTCCGGGCCACCCCCGCGGCCTGCTCCAGGGGCGGCACCACGGCGCCGGCGCCGACGTCGTACTTCTGCTCAATCTCGAGTCCCCGGGAAGCCTCCACAGCCGTCCTTCCGCACCACCTGGTCCGCGCCAGGCCCTCTGACAATCCGTTGGCAGTCTATTGCAGGCTCTGGAAACACGGAGAGGTTGGCCACAAAAGCGCAAACATCAAACGTCTAACCTTTACGGTGGAAGGTATGCCCGCAACTCCCCCCTCTTCCGCGCCCGCAACAGCCCAGGCACCCGCCGCGGTGGCCGCCACCCCGGCAACCGGCACCCCAGCTGCCAGGCCACGCTCCGCCGTCGTCTTCGCTGTCATCGCGTTGGTGCTGATCGGGCTGAACCTGCGCGCAGGCATCACGGGCGCGTCCGCGCTGCTGCACGACCTCCAGGCCGTGCTGGGCTACGGGGTGCTCGTGGCATCCATCATTCCGTCGATTCCCACCCTCTGTTTCGCTGTTGCCGGTGCCGCCACATCCTGGCTGACCGGCAGGATCGGTGTGGAGAAGGCAATCCTGCTGTCACTGGCGCTGCTGGCCGGCGGGCTCCTGCTGCGCGGCATCCCGGCCACCGGCATGCTGGTAGCCGGCAGCGTGGTGGGCATGTCCGGGCTGGCCGTCTGCAACGTGGCCATGCCGTCCTTCATCCGCGAGCACTTCGCCTCCCGGACGTCGCTGATGACCGCCGTCTACACGGTGACCATGACCACCGGCGGCACCCTGACCTCCGTCGCAGTGGTCCCGCTGGCACAGGCCCTGGGTTCCCCGTCCGCCGCGGTGGGCGCCGTGGGCATCGCCGCCGTGGCTGCATTCCTGGGCTTCCTGCCCGTGGCACTGCATGCCCACCGCCATACGGTCCGGACCACAGCCGGCCATGTGTCGCCGTGGCAGCTGCTGCGGACCCGCAAGGGGCAGCTCCTCACCGCGATCTTCACCCTGCAGGCCCTGCTGGCGTACGCCCTCTTGAGCTGGTTCCCCTACATGCTCACCACCATGGGCGTCAGCGCCTCGGACAGCGGGCTGTTGTTCGGCCTCATGCAGCTGGTCTCCGTCCCCGCGGGCATGGTGCTGATCGCCATCGGCGCCCGGCCCCGGATGCTCCGTCCCGCGTTCTACCTGGTGAGCATCACCATGGCCGTGGGAATTGCGGCGCTGCTGTTCCTCCCCGTGGGACTGGCGGCCGTCCCCGCTGTCCTGCTGGGCTTCGGCCTGGGCATCTTCCCGCTGGTCATGGTGATGATCAGCCGCAGCGGCACCAGCACCGCCGAGACCACCGCGCTGTCCACCCTGGCCCAGTCCTCCGGTTACCTGCTGGCCACCGCGGGCCCGTTCGGCATGGGCCTGCTGCACAGCGCCACCGGAGGCTGGTCCCTGCCGCTGGTGCTGCTGCTGGCACTGGCCCTGGTCCAGATCGTGGTGTCCCACCTGATCACCGGCCCTGCGATGTCCGGCAAACCCGCGGAGAGGAAGTAATCCCATGACCCTGAGCCCATCCGTCCGTCCGCCGCTCGCGGCCGAGGTCACGGCCAAGCTGCGGGGCATGGTCCACTCCGGCGAGTGGCCGCTGAACCAGCGGATCCCGTCCGAACCTGAGCTCATGGCCAGGCTGGGGGTTTCCCGCGGCACCCTCCGCGAAGCGGTCAAAGCCCTTGCCCACGGCGGGATGCTGGAGGTGCGGCGGGGGGACGGCACCTACGTGCGCGCCACCAGCGAGATGTCCGGCGCCGCCCGCCGGATGTACCAGGACCACACCGAGCAGCACATCCTGGAGGTCCGGCTGGGCCTGGACACCCAGGCTGCCCGGCTGGCCGCGCGCAATGCCACGGACGACGACGTCGCCTCCCTGCGTGCCCTCCTCGCCACCCGGGACGCGGCCTGGAACAAGGGCGACTTCGAGGCCTGGGCGGACGCGGACTGGAGCTTCCACGAAGGCGTCGCCCGCGCGTCCGGCAACCCGCTGCTGCACGAACTCTATGCCAGCTTCGGAACCGTGTTCCACCAGGACCTGCTCACGCAGCATCGCCGGCCGGGCTTCAACGGACTCCCCCGGGACGGCCACGAGACGCTGCTCGATGCCATCACGCAGCGGGACGAAGACGCTGCCGTGGCCAGCGTGAACCGGAACCTGAACTCGTGCGCGGAGTGGCTGGCGGAATAGCGCCGCCCGGAAACTCCGCGTGGCGGCGCATGCCGGTTACTCCCGGCCATATCAGTCAGTAGGCTTACTATCAGGCAGGGGTACGTCCGCCGTGCCGGTCCCGGCCCCGGCGCCCTGACGATTGAGGAGCCCCCATGGCACGACCAGCACGCCCCACCGACCAGCAACGGGCCCGCTGGCCCGAATCCGAGGCCCGCTGGCCCGAATCCGAGGCCCGCACGCCGGACGCGCAGCAACCCTCCGATGCCGCGCCCCGAAAGGCAGCGACACCGGCGGTGAAGGAACCGAGGACGCCGGGCGCTCTCTGGGCGGACGGCCTGGGCAGGGTGGGCACCCGCGCAGCGCAGGTCCTGCTGGTCCTGACGGTCGTCGCGGTATCCGTCTTCGCCCTGATGCAGATCAAGCTCCTGGTGATCCCGCTCCTGATCGCCCTGATCCTGGCCGCAGCGATCGGCCCCTTCGTGAACATGCTCCGCCGCCGCGGGATACCCGGCGGCCTGGCCACCGGGCTTGCCTTCGTCGCCTTGCTGGTGATCCTGGGCGGCGTCTCCACCGTGATCTACTTCTCCGTGCGGAACCAATGGGGCGAGCTTGCGGCGCAGGCGTCATCCGGCCTCGACGAGCTGGAGAAGTTCCTGCTGACGGGACCCATTCCCATTGAACAGGGGCAGCTCGACCAGGCTCGGGAAGCCGTAATGCAGTTCGCCACCAGCAGCCAGGTCCGCTCCGGCGCCGTCACCGGGCTGTCCGTTGTCACCGAGTTCATCGCCGGCGCCAGCCTCATGGTGGTCATTCTGTTCTTCTTCCTCAAGGACGGCGCCAAGATCTGGAATTTCTTCCTCCGCCCCTTCTCGGGGCAGCGCGAGGCCAAGCTGCGCCGGGCAGGCCGCCGCACCCTCGAGGTCCTCGGCGGCTACGTTCGCGGCACCGCGATCGTGGCCCTGGTGGACACCGTGGCCATCGGCGCTGCACTGCTGATCATGCAGGTTCCGCTGGCCATTCCACTCGCCATCATTGTTTTCATCACCGCGTTCATCCCGCTGGTGGGCGCCACGATCGCGGGTATCCTCGCAGCGCTGGTGGCCCTGATGGCCAACGGGCCGGTGGTGGCACTGATCGTGGTGGCCGTGGTCATCGCCGTCAACCAGCTTGAGGGCGACCTGCTGCAGCCAATCGTCATGGGCAAGTCGCTGCAGCTCCATGCGCTGGTGATCCTGATGGCACTGACTGCCGGCACTATCCTGGCCGGGATCGTGGGCGCGGTGCTGTCCGTGCCGCTGGCAGCGGTAGCCTGGGCCATCATCCAGGTATGGACAGCAGAAGACCCCGACCTGAAAGACATGAACCCGGACCTGACGCCGGCCAACACCCAGCCGGTCTAGCCATCCACCGGACACAGCAGCGGCCCGGCACTTTGGTGCCGGGCCGCCGTCGTCCGCTGTGTCCTGGCCGCTTGGCTACTCGCCGCGCAGGCCCGCAAACACGTTCTTGGGACGCTGCATCTCGCCATGCTTGGCACCGAGGATGATCACCAGGGCAGCGAAGCCGGGGATGGCCCACTGCAGGAGCTTGAGCTGCTGCTGGGCTGCCTTCAGCTCGTCCGAGGCTGCGCCGTGCGGCTCGGTGGCACCTTCGGCACCTTCACCGGCCAGCTTCTCCACCTTCTTGCCCACAATGCCCGAGTACAGCGTCACCGCGGCGCCCACCACTGTCACGGCAGTCTTGATGACGGTGTCGCGGGCAACGCCCTCCTGCTTGGCGATGCGGCCCTTGTTCTCCCAGGCAATGGCGAGGTCCGCCGCCAGGTGGGAGGCAAAGGCTGCGGTCTGGAACGGCGCCCACTTCATCCAGCCGGCGCTGGAAAGCCGGGTGCGCTCGGCGGGGTCCTTGGCCTGCGCCGCCGCGCCGTTGAGCCCGATGGCGCCCATCAGGGATCCACCAAACCATGCTGCTGCCGTCAGGTCGTGAACTGAACGGGCAATGAGATTTCCTGCCATGATGTGCATTCCTAACGTTGTGAACTGGTTCCGGTTGCCGCTGCCGCGGACTTCACTTGCCGTGTTCCTTCGAGGTATGGTCCGCCCATGGTAAGCACACTTACTAATATTACGAAAGCCCGTCCCGGAGAGGGGCAACCGCGTAATATCGTCGACATGGGAAATACAGGGACATTGTTCGGCTGGGCCTTCGGAGACCCGGCGCGTGAAAGTGACAGCGGCTACGTGGACGGACTGGAGCGTGAGGCGCTGCGGAACGCGCGGGAAACGGCAAAGGCCAAGGGCGTGGACGTTGTCGCAGGGTCAGAGGTGTTCACCGTCCTCAGCGCGGATGATTCCCTGGTGGAGCTGGACAACGCTCCCGGCCAACTGGTGGTCCGCTGCACCGTGCACGTGGAGGGACCGGGTGCAGAGAAGCTGCGGGCCGAAGGTCCCATGAACGGCTAAGAGATGTCCGACGGCGAATCCACCCTCAGCCAGGCAGCCGATGCTGTCGAGGAGGCATCCAACCACAAGGTCCTGGATGTCCTGGCCCGCGCCGGGTTTGCCGTCATGGCGCTGCTCCACATCATCATCGGGTCCATTGCCATTGCCATCGCGTTCGGGCAGCCTGGCGAGGCGGAGCCCACCGGCGCCATCGCCCGGCTGGCGGACAACCCCTGGGGTCCGGCCGTCATGTGGCTGTGCGTGGTGGCCTGCTTCGGCCTTGCGCTGTGGCAGGCCAGCGAGGCGACGCTTCGCATGCGCGGCGAACCCCACAAGGAACGGGTCGCCAAACTCATCTCCTCAGGTTTCCTGGCCATCGCGTACGGCAGTGTGGGCGTGACCTTCGCGGGGTTTGCCCTGGGGCAGCGGAGCGACTCGGGTGACAACACCCGGGACTTCAGTGCCAGCCTGATGGACAACCCGGTTGGGCCGTGGGTCCTAGTCGCGCTGGGGCTGACCATCCTTGGCATCGGCATCTACTTCGTGGTCAAAGGACTCAGGCGCGGGTTCAAGGAGGAGCTGTACCATTTCGAGGGCACCCGGCGCGGCCGGCTCATCGACACCCTGGGCGTCACCGGCCACGTGGCCAAGGGGATTGCCCTGGACCTTACCGGGCTGCTGTTCATCATCGCCGCCGCCAAGCACCGGCCCGACGAATCCACCGGGCTTGACGGCAGCCTCAAGGCCCTGCAGGACCACCCTTTCGGGCCCACCCTGCTGGTGGCGATCGGTGCCGGGTTCATCGCCTACGGGATCTTCGCACTGATCAGGGCCCGGTTTGGCCGCATGTAGTCCAGGGGTTTGTGGGTAGGAAGGAAGTATGACCCAGCAGCTGCGCGTTGGTTCCGCCGTCACCGGGAGTGCCGGCCAGGCCTTCGCTGCCCTCTTCCGCCTCCTGAAACTGGCCAGGCCCGGCCGCCCCATCCATCCGGAGGGACTGGGCCTGGCCGGAACACTGGCCAGGACCGGCAACCCTGCCGGACCCAGCGGCATTGACTGGCTGGACTCTGCCGGAGCGGACCAGGTGGTGGCCCGCTTCTCCCGGTCCGTGGGGCTGCCGCAGGCACTGCCGGACATCCTGGGCCTGGCCCTGCGGGTTTCGCCCACCGGACCGGATGCCGACGGGCCCGCGGACGTCCTGCTTGCCTCCACCGGGTGGGGCCTGCCGGGCCGGTACCTGCTGATGCCGCGCCGGGATGTGGCGGAAGCCTCCATGACCACGCTCATGCCGTACCGCGGCCGGCGGGGGCCTATACTGCTGGGCCTGCGGACGCGGAGCCTTCCGCCGGGTTCGCTGGCGTCCGGGGAATGGGTCCTGGGTCTGCACTGGGCCACGCCGGGCGGCCGCTGGCAGGAGTGCGGGGAACTGCGGCTGCACGCCGGTAAGAACCCTGCCGACATCCCTGTGCGTTTCGATCCCCTGGAGCACCAGCCGCCCGGGGCTGAAGCGTATGGATGGACCCGGCGCCTGCGGAAGCCGTCCTACCGGGCCGCACGGCGGCCCGCACCTCCCGCCGTCGGACGCGTCCCGGAACCCGGCCGCGCACCCGAAGACCACCCGCTTCAGGAAAGCACAACCGCAACCGGAAGGAAGTTTATGTCCACCGTCTCGCTGCTGTTCAACTCCCCCTCGGCAGACGCCTGGCGCGTCATCGCCGACGGCTGGCTCTATTCGGGCTGGGTGGTGGGCGCGTCCCGGATCAGGGATGTGGACGCCGAGTGGCCCCGGGTGGGAGCCAACCTGCACCACTCCGTGGGTGCCTGGCCGTTCGTGATCGACGACAGCACCCGCGTCACCGCCGTGGAGCCCGGCCGTTCACTGGACCTTGTCGCCCGGGGCTGGCCCATGGGCGAGGCCAAAGTGGAAATCAAGCTGGAGGACCGGGGCAACCAGTGCCTGGTGACCATTGCCGAGGACGCCATCCACGGGCCCGGCAAGCTGATGCCCAAGTTCCTGCGCGACCGGATCATTTCAGCACGCAACCGCGAGACCCTCCGGCGCCTGGAGCTCATGGCCATCGGCGGGGCAGGTAAATAGCGCAGCCGGGTTAAATGGAAGCAGGAACCGCGGGGCCCGCGGTTCCTGCTTTATGTTCCTGCCTTAGGCCTAGACCTGGGCGGCTACGCCGTCGCGGGAGATGTCAACCATGTCCTCGCGCGGCACCACCTTGATGCGCTCACGCTTGACCTCGACGCCGTGGGAGCCGCCGGCGTCGGTGGCTGCAGCGCCGAGGGCCAGCTCGTGGGCGTCCAGCGCCAGCCAGCCTTCCCAGCTGGTGAACTTCACGCCGCGCGCGTCGAGGAGTTCGGTGACGGCGTCCTCTGCGGGTGCCTCGGCGACCGGAAGGTTTGCGCGGTCTTCCAGCAGGTACGTGACGGTCTCCAGGGCGTCACCCTTGGTGTGGCCGATCAGGCCCACCGGTCCGCGCTTGATCCAGCCGGTGGCGTAGAGGCCCGGCACGTGCTGGCCGTCGGCATCCAGGACGCGGCCGCCGTCGTTCGTTACCACGCCCTTCTTGTGGTCGAACTCGACGTCCGGCAGGGCGGAGCCGAAGTAGCCGATGGCGCGGTAGACGGCCTGCACCGGGTAGTCCACGTACTCGCCGGTGCCGCGGGCGTTGCCGGTGCCGTCCAGCTCAGTGCGCTCGAACTTCATGCCGGCCACCTTGCCCGGCGTTTCGGCGTCGTCGTAAATCTCCACCGGGCTGTGCAGGAAGTGCAGGTGCAGCCGGCGGGAGGCCTTGAGCTCCGAAAGGTCCTCGGGCTGCTCGGCGATCCAGTTGGTGAGGGTGCCCACCATGGTCTTGGTCTGGTTGTTCGTCTGGATCTGGCGGTCCGATTCCTCGTCGAACTCGAAGTCCTCCGGGTACAGGATGATGTCCACGTCCTTGGAATGGGACAGCTCGCGCAGCTCCAGCGGGGTGAACTTAACCTGGGCGGGGCCGCGGCGGCCAAAGACGTGCACGTCGGTGACGGGCGATGCCTTCAGGCCGGCGTAGACGTTGTCAGGGATTTCGGTGACCAGCAGGTCGTCCGCGTGCTTGGACAGGACACGGGCCACGTCCAAGGCCACGTTGCCGTTGCCGATGACGGCGATTTCCTTGGCGTCCAGGGGCCACTCGCGGGGCACGTCCGGGTGTCCGTCGTACCAGGAGACGAAGTCGGCGCCGCCGAAGGAGCCCTCCAGCTCGACGCCGGGGATGTTCAGGTCCGCATCCTTGATGGCGCCGGTGGCGAAGATGACGGCGTCGTAGTGCTTGCGGAGGTCCTCGATGGTGAGGTCCGTGCCGTAGTCGACGTTGCCGAAGAAGCGGATGTCGCCGCGGTCCAGCACCTTGTGCAGGGCGTTGACGATGCCCTTGATGCGGGGGTGGTCCGGGGCCACGCCGTAGCGGATCAGGCCGTAGGGTGCCGGGTAGCGGTCAAAGAGGTCGATGCTGACGGTCAGCTCGCCGCTCTTGACGGCTTCGCTCTTGGTGAGGATGTCGGCGGCGTAGACACCGGCCGGGCCGGAGCCCACGACGGCGACGCGCAGCGGACGCGCAGCAGATCCTACGGTTGTGCTGGATGACACGGCTGTGTTCCTTTTCTTCTGCATCTATTGCTGAGTACTTGTCGTTTTGAAGGCTCATAACGGCCGATACGGAGCAATCGATGGGTTTCAGGTGGTGAGGGCGGTCTTGCGGGGGCGGTTCGGGGTGGTGGTGCTGTAGTCAGCGGTTTTGAAGTGCGACGGCGCGAACGGGCTCACGCGCACCACGTCACCGATGACAATCACGGCAGGATTTGCGACGCCGGCCGCCTGGGCCTGGTCGGCGATGGAACCGAGCGTGCCGATGGTGACGCGCTGGTCCGGCAAATAGCCGTTTTCCACGATACCAACAGGGGTGTCGCTGGGGAGGCCGGCTTCGCCCAGCGCGGACGCGGATTCGCGGAGCTGGCCCACTCCCATGAGCAGGACGATGGTGTGATCTGCCCGGGCAGGAACCTCGGAGAGTTCCTCGTGGCCGGTGACCACGCTGAAGCCCTTGGCCAGGCCGCGGTGGGTGACGGGAATGCCTGCTGCTGCGGGTACCGAGATGGCAGATGTTACGCCGGAGACCACCTCAACCTCGACGCCGTGCTGCCGGCAGTACTCGGCTTCCTCGCCGCCGCGTCCCAGGACGTACGGGTCGCCGCCCTTGAGCCGGACCACGCGGTGGCCGTTGAGGGCTTCCTCCACCAGGACGCGGTTGATTTCGGCCTGCGGCACGGGGTGGTGGCCGGGGGTCTTGCCCACTTCGATGACGCGGACGTCGGGGGCCAGTTCGTTCAGCAGTTCGCGGGGGCCCAGGCGGTCAGCGACGACGACGTCGGCCTGGCCCAGGAGACGGCGGCCCTTGACCGTGATGAGGCCGGTATCGCCGGGACCGCCACCAACCAGCGCCACGCTTCCCTGGTGCGCGCGGCGGCGGCGCAGGGGAAGGTCTCCGGTTTCGAGGGCGGTGGCGACGGCGTCGCGGACGGCCATGGCACGGCGCGGGTCTCCCCCGGCGTTGACGGCGATCTTGACGTCATCCACCACGGCCACAGCGGGTGTCCAGGCGGCGGAAGCTTCATGGTTGGAGGCGTTGACGCACCACACCCGCTGGCCCTCGGCGTCGGCCGACACCTGGGCGTCCACCTCCGGTGCGCCGGTTGCGGTCTGGACGAACCAGACGCCGTCGATGTCGCTGGAGCGGTAGGGCCGCGCTTCCCAGGTGACCAGGCCGGCGTCGGCCATCTCCCGCAGCGCAGGCGAGGCAACCGGAGCCACGACGGTCACCACGGCACCGGCGTCGAGCAGTCCCTTGGCGCGGCGGGCTGCAACGGGGCCGCCGCCCACCACCAGCACGGGGCGGCCGAGCAGCCGCAGCGCCGTGGGGTATATGTCCTGAATTGCCATGAATCAACGGTAGGGCGGCGTCACATTGGCCCACAAAGGGTCAGCAACACCAGTTCACGTAAGGTAACGCTGCGTCACAAAGAATCTGCCGTGCAGCGGGCGTGACGCATTTGCGGGACTTTCAGGGCCTTCTGGCCGGGCGCGCCCTGCAAAATCAGGGGGCCAGGGCCCTGGCGGGGCTAAAAGTGACGCAAACGCGTCAGGGAACGGCAAAGCCCGACGGCGGGAGGTCGCAGTCGGGCTCTTGGGTGCCTTTGGAGGGGGGGCCGGGTCAGCGGGTGCTGCCGGCCAGGAGGCCGCGGCGGCGCAGGAGCCGCTTCTCGATGGGCCCGAAGACCAGCAGCTCAATGAGGATGCCGACGCCGAGGATCAGCAGGATGGCGGCCATGACGATGGTCATGTCGGACAGGTCCCGGCCCTGGTCCAGCAGCGAGCCCAGGCCGAAGCCGATCGTGCCGCCCACGGCAATGATTTCCGCCGCCATCAGGGAACGCCAGGAGAAGGCCCAGCCCTGTTTGAGGCCGCTGAGGTAGCCGGGCAATGCGGCAGGA
Organism: Arthrobacter sp. SAFR-044; assembly: GCF_059414985.1. NCBI lineage: Bacteria > Bacillati > Actinomycetota > Actinomycetes > Micrococcales > Micrococcaceae > Arthrobacter > Arthrobacter sp. SAFR-044. The sequence goes on from NZ_JBPFDN010000002.1 coordinate 439,125, forward strand.
AGAATCACCTGCAAGGCCATCTGCAGCCGGGACGCACCCAGGACGGTCCCCACTCGGCGGTACTGCGGCGGAATCTGGTCCACGCCGGAGATCAGTCCGTTGATGATGGACGGAATGGCTCCCATGAACACCACGAAATAGACGGTGGCGTCGGTGAGGCCGAACCAGATGATGGCGGCGGGAACCCAGGCCACGGACGGCAGGACCTGAAGTCCGGAAATCAGGGGTCCAAAGGCGCGGCGCAGCGGTGCCACCTGGGCCAGCAGCAGGCCCACGGGAGTGGCAATGGCCACCGAAATCAGGAAGCCCACCAGCCCACGCTGCAGTGATGTCCAGACGGATTCCTGGAGTTTACCCTCATTCCAGAGGACTCCCATCTGGCCCAGCACGTCCAGCGGGCCCGGAACCAGGTCGCGCCGCTTCACACCGAGCGAGACGTAAAACTGCCAGACGAGCACCAGGACCACCAGCGCGGCCACTGGCAGGAGGATCCGGCTCCAGTCGACGCGGTGCTTGCGGTCGGCGTCGGACTGCAGCGAGTCCAGGCCGGACTCAAGCTCCCGGAGGTCCTCATTGCCCGTGGACGTCCGCGTCAAGGCGGCATGCACGTGCTCGCGGGTTTCGGTCACCTCGGCGAGCGGCGTCGGGTTACTTGGCATGGCGGCGAATCTCCTCCCGCAGCCGGGCGGTGATGACCCCGGTCAGCTGGCCGGCGAGCCCGGCGTCGGTTCGGTGTTCCTCGGTGACGTCCCATTCCTGGACCACGCGTCCGGGGCGGGAGGACAGCAGCAGGACGCGCTGGCCCAGCCGGACGGCCTCGCGGACATTGTGGGTCACGAAGACGATGGTCCGCCCGGTTTCCTTCCAGATGCGTTCCAGCTCGTCGTGCAGCAAGTCACGGGTGATGGCGTCGAGGGCGGCAAAGGGTTCATCCATGAGCAGCAGCTGCCGGTCCTGGGCCAGGGAGCGGGCCAGGGATACGCGCTGCCGCATGCCGCCGGACAGTTCGTGCGGGCGCTTGTCCCCGGCGGACCCCAGGTGCACCAGTTCGAGGAGTTCCTGGGCCTTGGTGCGGCGTTCGGCCTTGCCCACGCCACGCAGTTTCAGGGCCAGCTCGATGTTCTCCCGGGCGGTGAGCCACGGGAACAGTGCCGCGTCCTGGAACATGAAGGCGGCGCCGTCGCTGGGTACTTCCAGGGCGCCCGACGTCGGCGCTTCCAGTCCCGCGATGATGTTCAGGAGGGTGGATTTGCCGCAGCCGGAGGCACCAAGGAGGGCAACGAACTCGCCCTGCTTGATGTTGGCGTTGACGTCGTCCAGTACCGGGGCGCCGTCGCCGAAGCGCTTGCCCAGGTGTTCCAGTACGACTGGCATGGTGGCGTCCTTATGTAGTGGTGGGGGTCAGTCCCGGCCGAGGCCGGCTGCCGAAATCTTGCCGGCGCCGGTGACCTGGTTGAGCGCGGTGAGGTCGAAGAGGCCGTTGATGTCGGCTTTTTTGGTGGTGCCGGCGTCCACACCGTCCTGCAGCAGCTTGGGATAGCTGCCGGCCAGCGGGTCGAGGGTGAAGGTGATGTTGGCAAGGGAACGGTTCAGCACATCAGCCGGTAGTGCGGCCCCGGCGGATTCCTGCAGGGCTTCATTGACCAGTTTGGCTTTCTCGTCAGAGGGTGCCGAGTTGAGCCACGCGACCGACTTGGCATGCCCGGCCAGCAGCGCCCTGACCGTGTCCGGGTGGTCGGCAGCAAACTTCTGGTTCACGATCAGCACGGTGGTGGGGAACTCGCCGGGCTTGCCGGTGCCGCTTCCGTCCCACAGGTCCTTTTCGTCCACCAGCACCTTGGCTCCGGCCTGGAGCACCAGGCGTGACGCCCACGGCTCAGGCAGCCACGCGCCGTCGAGCTTTCCGTCCTGGAACAGCTTGAGGGTTTGGGCGTTGTCCGTGGGGTTGATGGCGACGTCGCCGCTGCCGTCAACGTTGGTTCTGTAGCCCTGTTTGGTGAGCCACGCGCGCAGGGCAACGTCCTGGGTCCCGCCCAGCTGCGGCGTTGCCAGGGTCTTGCCCCGCAGGTCCGCGGCGGAGGTGATGCCGGGCTTGACCACCAGCTGCGCCCCGCCTGCCGCGGCTCCGGCAATCACGCGCACGGACTGGCCCTGGCTCTTGGCGAACGAGTTGATGGCCGGGTTGGGACCAATGTAGGCGGCGTCGATGGCACCTGCGTTGAGCGCCTCAATCGCTGCCGGTCCCGCATTGAAGGTCTCGGAGCTGAGCTTTGTGCCGCCCAGCGCCTCCGCCAGGAACCCCTTGCTGATGCCCACCAGGGCCGGGGCGTGCGTGACGTTGCCGAAGTAGCCGAGTTTCAGTTCCGCGGCCGGGGTGGGTTCGGCGGCCTGTGCCTCGGTGTTGCGGGAGATGTTCGAGGCAACAATGGCCCCGACGGCGATCAGCAGGACCAGCCCTATGGCCAGGGCAGCCTCGAAGGCGCGCCTGCGCGTAGGGACCGCGCTTTCGCCTGCCACGATGCGGGTCATCCCGGGCTTGGAACTAGTCATTGTTTCACCATAGGGAGTGGCCCAAACCCGTTCAATGAAGCGGAAACGGGGGGTCACGCACGTTCATCCGGCGTCACATTTCGCCGCACGGCCGCCCGGTTTGGCAGATTCAGTTGCCTTTGACGTTGACCAACTGCCGCAGCTTGTGCCGCACCGTGACCAGGTCCGCGGCGTCCTGCATGACCTGGTCGATCGGCTTGTACGCGGCCGGGATTTCATCGATGAAGGCCTCCGACGCCCGGAACTCGATCCCGCGCATGGCCCGCTTCAGCTCCTCCAGCGTGAAGGTTTTCCGGGCGGCGTTGCGCGAGTACTCACGCCCGGCCCCGTGCGGGGAGGAGTTCAGGGACGCAGCGTTGCCACGGCCTTCCACAACGTACGACGCCGTCCCCATAGATCCGGGGATCAGTCCGGGATCGCCGGGGGCGGCTTTGATGGCTCCCTTGCGGGACACCCAGACCGGCTTGCCGTAGTGCGTCTCCTGCTGGGTGAAGTTGTGGTGGCAGTTGATCCGTTCGAGCTCCCGGACCGGCCCGCCCACCCAGCGGCTGAACTGGGCAGCCACCCGGTCCATCATTTCCTCCCGGTTCAGCAGCGCGAAGTGCTGGGCCCACCGCAGCTCGGCAATGTACCGCTCGAACTGGGGCGTCCCTTCGTCCAGGTATGCCAGGTCCGGGTCCGGCAGGTAGACCTGGTTCTTCCGGCTCACATGTTGGGCCACTCCGATGTGGTGCTGGGCAATCCTGTTGCCGATGCCCCGCGAGCCCGAATGCAGGAAGAGCCACACGCCGTCGCCCTCATCCGCGGAGATTTCGATGAAATGGTTCCCCGAGCCCAGGGACCCCAGCTGCAGCTCCCACTTGGCAACATACTGGGCCGGGTTGAAGCCGGCCTTCGCCGCCCGCTGCTTCAGCTCGGCGATCCGCGGCTCCGCGGTGGGCAGGACCTGCTTGTTGTTGTGCCCGGCGGACAGCGGGATGACCCGCTCGATGTCCTCCCGCAGGCTCTTCCGGTCTTTCGGCAGGTCCTGCACGGAGTACTGGGTGCGCACCGCAATCATGCCGCAGCCGATGTCGACGCCCACCGCTGCCGGAATGATGGCGCGCAGCGTGGGGATGACGGAGCCCACTGTGGCCCCCTTGCCCAGATGCGCGTCCGGCATCAGTGCCAGGTGCGGGTAGATGAACGGCAGTCCGGCCGTCATGACCGCCTGCTCGCGGGTCTTGTCATCCAGGATGGACGCCCAGTTGAGCAGCTTCGGGCTGATGGTTTCCACGTGCCGCCTCCTGCTTCGATCACCAGGGCTAGGGTAAGTCCTAGGCTAACCCGGGCTTCGAAAGGAGATGCAGCAATGGTCAGCGTCCAGACGGACATCCACATCGACAGGCCGTGCGCCGAGGTGGCCGGCTTTGCGGCGGACCCGGAGAATGCGCCCCGGTGGTACGTCAACATCCACAAATCCCAGCGGCTGGACGGCGGCCCCCTCCGCCCGGGTTCCAAGGTGGCCTTCACGGCGAAGTTCCTGGGCCGCGAGCTCAACTACACGTACGAGTTCGTGGAGTACGTCCCGGGCGAAAAGCTGGTGATGCGCACCGACCAGGGCCCGTTTCCCATGCAAACCACCTACACCTGGACGGACGACGGCGGCGGGACCCGGATGACGCTCGGCAACAGCGGGAGCCCCTCGGGTTTCTCGCGGCTGGCCGGACTGGTCATGGAACCGGTGATGCGCCGCGAGAACCGGAAGGACCTGCAGCGGCTGAAATCGATCCTTGAGGGCCGGCGATAGCAGCCTCTTCTTAACGCGAAATCGCCGGACTGCTGCGGGATAGCCGTAGTGATCCGGCGAACCCGCAGCATTCCGGCGATTTGGGCGACGACTAGATCGAGTACCGCTCGTCCTCGTGGTCGCCGGGGTGGTCCTTGACCAGGCCCGCGGCCAGCGTATTGCCGTCCAGCGGATCGATCACCAGGAACGCGCCCGTGCGGCGGTGGTGCAGGTAGTTCTCCAGCGGCAGCGGGGCGGCAAGGCGGAGCTGCGCGTGCCCGATGTCGTTGAGCTCCAGGCTGGACGCGCCCTCGAGCTTGAAGGTGGCCAGGTCCAGCTTGCCGGAGACGCTGCGGACCATCGCCTGCACGGTGCGGGTGCCGTGCTTGACCAGCACCTTCTGGCCCTCGCGGAGCGGCTTCGGGGACAGCCAGCACAGGGCCGCGTAGAGGTCGGCGGAGGCTTCGCGGACAGTGCCGGCAGCGGCAATGGTGTCACCGCGGGCCACGTCGAACTCGTCGGCCAAGCGAATGGCTACCGACTGGGGGGCGGCAGCTTCCTCCAGGGACTTCCCGGCGAAGTCGATGCCCACCACGGCGGTGGTCCTCGGCGACTGGCCCGGCGTGAGCACGGACACCTGGTCCCCTACCTTCACGGACCCTTCGGTGATCTGGCCTGCATACGCGCGGTAGTCGCGGTAGGCCTCCACGTTCAGGCCGGCGGCCACGGCGTCGGGAGCCAGGGCTCCCTGGGGCCGGACGACCAGCTGCACCGGGAAGCGGAAGCTTTCCAGGTGGCTCTCGAGTTCGTCCGCAGCGGGCAGGGTTTCGAGGACCTCCAGCAGCGCGGGACCCGTGTACCAGGGGGTGCGCTCCGAGCGCTCCACCACGTTGTCGCCGTCGAGCGCGGAAACGGGGATGACCAGCAGGTCGCTGATTCCGTCGGATCCTAGGCCCAGTTCGCGGCCCACCTGCTGCACGTCAGCCTCGATACCGCGGAACACGGATTCGCTGAAGTCCACCAGGTCGATCTTGTTCACGGCCACGATCACATGCGCAACGCGCAGCAGCTGCAGCACGGACAGGTGCCGGCGGGTCTGCTCCAGGACACCCTTGCGGGCGTCGATGAGGACGACGACGGCATCCGCAGTGGAGGCGCCGGTCACCGTGTTCTTGGTGTACTGCACGTGCCCGGGGCAGTCGGCCAGGATGAAGCTGCGCTGGTCGGTGGCGAAGTAGCGGTAGGCCACGTCGATGGTGATGCCCTGTTCGCGTTCGGCGCGCAGGCCGTCGGTCAGCAGGGCCAGGTCGATGCCGCCCTTCTCGCCACCGAAGCCGCGGTCGGCAGACGTGCGGGCGACGGCGTCGAGCTGGTCAGCCAGGATGGCCTTGGAATCGTGGAGGAGGCGGCCCACCAAAGTGGACTTGCCGTCGTCGACCGACCCTGCCGTGGCGAACCGGAAGAGCGTGGTGGGCAGGGCTGTTTCCAGGCCACCGGCGGAGCCGGACAAAACAGTTGCGGTGGTCATTAGAAGTACCCGTCCTTCTTGCGGTCTTCCATGGCGGCCTCGGAGATGCGGTCATCTGCACGGGTGGCGCCACGTTCGGTGAGGGTGGACGCGGCGACTTCCACCACGACGTCGGACACGGTGTAGGCGTTGGATTCGACGGCGCCGGTGCAGGACATGTCCCCAACGGTGCGGTAGCGGACGGTCTTGGTGATGACCTCTTCGCCGTCGCGGGGCTGGGACACTTCACCCACCGCGCGCCACATGCCGTCACGGGCGAAGACCTCGCGCTCGTGGGCGTAGTACAGGCCGGGCAGCTCGATGTTCTCACGCTCGATGTAGCGCCAGATGTCCAGCTCGGTCCAGTTGCTGATGGGGAACGCACGGACGTGCTGGCCCACGGTGTGGCGGCCGTTGTACAGGTTCCAGAGCTCGGGGCGCTGGTTGCGCGGGTCCCACTGGCCGAACTCGTCCCGCAGGCTCAGGATGCGCTCCTTGGCGCGGGCCTTGTCTTCGTCGCGGCGGCCGCCGCCGAACACGGCGTCGAACTTGTTCTGCTGGATGGCGTCCAGCAGCGGGACGGTCTGCAGGGGGTTGCGGGTGCCGTCGGCACGCTCGGCCAGTTCGCCGCGGTCGATGAACTCCTGCACGGAGCCCACCACCAGCTTCAGGCCCAGCCGCTCCACCGTGCGGTCGCGGAAGTCGATGACTTCGGGGAAGTTGTGGCCGGTATCCACGTGCAGCACGGGGAACGGAACCTTGCCCGGCCAGAACGCCTTGGTGGCCAGGTGCAGCATCACCACGGAGTCCTTGCCGCCGGAGAACAGCAGCGCAGGCTTCTCGAACTCGGCAACAACCTCGCGGATGATGTGGATGGCCTCGGACTCGAGGGTGTCCAGGCTGGACAGGCGCGTGGATACGGCGGCGTCAGTCACCTGGGTCTCCTCGGTAAGTGAAGTGCTCATACGTGTAGCCCGCATTCTGTCTTGTCGGATCCTGCCCAGCGGCCGGCGCGGGGATCCTCGCCGGGTGCCACTTTGCGGGTGCAGGGCTGGCAGCCGATGGAGGGGTAGCCCTGGGAAAGCAGCGGGTTGACGGGCAGGAGGTTGTCGTCGGAGTACTGGACCAGCTGGTCGAACGTCCAGGCGGCCATGGGATTGACCTTGACCAGGCCGTTCTTCTCGTCCCACGAGACCAGCGGCGTGTTGGTCCGGGTGGGGGCTTCGTCGCGGCGGACGCCGGTGAACCAAAGTTCGTAGCCGGCCAGGGTGCGCTGCAGCGGGGCCACCTTGCGGAGGGCGCAGCACTGGGCGGCGTCACGGGCGAAGAGGTCCTTGCCCAGCAGCCGGTCCTGCTGCTCCACCGTGTTCTCGGGGAGCACGTCCACCACGTTGACGCGGAGGTTCGCGGCCACCTCATCGCGCGTGGCGTAGGTTTCCGGGAAGTGGTAGCCGGTCTCCAGGAAAAGGACGTCGACGCCGGGCATCTGGTCTGCCACGAGGGCGGGCAGGACGGCGTCGGCCATGGAGCAGGCGACGGCGACGGCGGGCAGTTCGAAGTTGCGCTCCACCCAGGCGATCACGTCGCGGGCGGGGGCGTCCCAGCCGAGTTCGGCAGCGCCGGCTTCGGCCAGGGCCTTGAGCTCCTCCACGGGGCGCTTGGCGGGTGCGGGTGCCAGGTGTTTCGCCATTACTGGAGTGCCTCCTCGTCTGCTGCGTGGGCCCATTCGGCGAAGGTTTGGCCTTCGGCGCGGTCGGCGACGAAGCGGCGGACAACGCGCTCCACGTAGTCGGGCAGGTCGTCCACGTACACCTTCAGGCCGCGGACGGTGCGTCCCAGCCCTGCTTCCTCGCGGTCGTTGGAAGCCAGCCCGCCGCCCAGGTGGACCTGGAAACCCGGGGAGGGGTCGCCGTCGGGCGTTGGCAGCATCATGCCCTTCAGGCCGATGTCCGCCGTCTGGATGCGGGCGCAGGAGTTGGGGCAGCCGTTGATGTGCAGCGACAGTGCCTGCGGCAGCTGGCCCGAGCCGGCGAGGTCGGCCAGGCGGCGTTCCAGCTCGGCCACGGCGGTTGCGGCGGTGTGCTTGGTCTCCACGATGGCCAGCTTGCAGTACTCGATGCCGGTGCAGGCGATGGTGCCGCGGCGGAACACGGACGGGCGGGCGGACAGGCCCAGGGCATCCAGCTCGGCCACCAGGGGCTCCACGTGGTCCTTCTCGACGTCCAGGACCACGAGCTTCTGGTGCGGGGTGGTGCGCAGCCGGTAGGAGCCGCGGGCCTCGAGCGTGTCCGCGAGCTTGACCAGACCGGAGCCGGAGAGGCGGCCGGCCAGCGGGGTGGCGCCGATGAAGAACTTGCCGTCCTTCTGCTCGTGCACGCCAATGTGGTCGCCCGGGGTGGTCGGCTTCGGCGCGGCGGGACCGTCGGCCAGCCTGTAGCCCAGGTATTCGTCCTCGAGGATCTGGCGGAACTTCTCCGGACCCCAGTCGGCCAGCAGGAACTTCAGGCGGGCCTTGGTGCGCATGCGGCGGTAGCCGTAGTCGCGGAAGATGCTGGTGACGCCCAGCCATACGTCCGCTGCCTGGTCCGGCTGGACGAAGGCGCCCAGCCGCTTGCCGAGCATCGGGTTGGTGGACAGCGCGCCGCCCACCCACAGGTCGTAGCCCACGCCCAGTTCGGGGTGCTCAATGCCCACGAAGGCGCAGTCGTTGATCTCGTGCACCACGTCCTGGCTGGGGTGGCCGGTGATGGCGGTCTTGTATTTGCGCGGCAGGTTGGACAGCAGCGGGTTGCCGATGAACCGCTCCCCCAGCTCCTCGATGAGCGGGGTGGGGTCGATGATCTCGTCCTTGGCAATGCCGGCCACCGGGGAGCCCAGGATGACGCGGGGAACGTCACCGCAGGCCTCGGTGGTGGACAGGCCAACGCCTTCCAGGCGGTTCCAGATTTCCGGAATGTCTTCGACGCGGATCCAGTGCAGCTGGATGTTCTGCCGGTCGGTGAGGTCGGCGGAGTCCCGGGCGAAGTCCACGGAGATCTGGCCGATGACGCGCAGCTGTTCGGTAGTGAGGGCGCCGCCGTCGATGCGCACGCGGAGCATGAAGTACTTGTCCTCGAGCTCGTGCGGCTCAAGGGTTGCGGTCTTGCCGCCGTCGATCCCGGGCTTGCGCTGGGTGTACAGGCCCCACCAGCGGAACCGGCCGTGCAGGTCCTGGCCGGGGATCGCGTCGAAGCCCTCTTTGGCGTAAATGGTTTCGATACGCTCGCGCACGTTAAGGCCGTCGTCTTCCTGTTTCCAGGTTTCGTTGGCGTTCAGGGGCGTCTTGCCGTCCACTTTCCACTGCCCGTGCGGCTTCGCAGCGGGTCGTGACGGGCGGGCGGGGCGCTTGGCGGCAGCGGAGTCCGCAGACGCTCCGGCTAGAGCTGTATCAGTCATGCATCGACTGTAGGTCCCGCCCGAATCGCGTCACAAAGGCCCGGAAACGCTAAGTCACCTAGGGAAATATTTCGTCACGAAACGCCGGACGGCCTTGAAGAAGCCACCCTCCTGTGCATTTGCTGGCGCTTCCGCGGGGGCCGCCGCAGCCGGTTCCCGGGGTGCTGCTGCGGGCGCTTCGTTCATCTTTGCGACGGCGGCGTCGTACCTGTCCAGCGCGATTTCCGCGAGCACCGGGGACGGCAGCAGGGGTTCGGTCACGACGTCGGCCCCCGCCTTGGCCAGCTGGTCGTGGAAGAACCCCGGTGCCAGGAGGTAGGAGGCAATCACCACGCGGCCGCCGACGTCCACAGCCCCTGCGGACTCCCCCGCCCCGGCACCTCCTTCCAGTTCCTCACGAAGCATCGCGACGGCGTCGGGCACTGACGGTTTGGCCGAGGCACCATAGGCGGCCACCATCCGGTTGGACCGCAACTCGCGCAGCTGGCCCAGCAGTTCCTCGACGCTGACGGCGGCGTTGGGGTTGGAGGAGCCCGCCGCGGCCAGGACGATCACATCGTTGTCCGTCACGCCGGCCTCGCGCAGCCGCTGGTCCAGCAGTTTGGCCAGCCGCGGGTCGGGGCCCAGCGGCGCGGCGGCCGCACTGCCCGGACGGCTCTTCACGGCCCGGGCGATGTCCACCTTGACGTGGTAGCCGACGCTCAGCAGCAAGGGAACCACCACGGCGGCCTCCCCCTCAGGCAGGCCCGCCACCACATCCACCAGGTCCGGCTGCTGGACGTCCACATAGGCTTCCCGGACATCAAGGCCCGGCCGCAGTTCAGCAATGGCGGCGCGCAGGGCATTGACCTCCGCGGCCCCCTGTGTGTTGGACGTCCCATGGGCACAGGCAATCATGATGGGGCTGTTCATAGGGGCTAGCGTAACGTTGGAGCCGCCCTGTCCGCCCTCTTTGAAATACCGGGGACGCCCCATGACATTCGCCTTTGACAACTCCCCGGTGTGGCTGGATCTGCTCGGCGTGTTCTTCTTTGCCGTCTCGGGATCGCTGCTGGCGGCGCGGAAGCAGATCGACATTGTGGGATCACTGTTGCTCGCCTCCCTGGTGGGGCTCGGCGGCGGCGTCATCCGGGACATCATCCTCGCCCTTGTCCCCGCGGCGTTCACCAACCCGGCATACCTGGCCCCGCCGCTGCTGGCCACGGTGCTGGTGTTCTTCCTGTTCTCCAGCGTGCAGCGCTACACCTCGCTGCTGATCCTTTTCGACGCCGCCGGTCTGGCCCTGTTCTGCATGACCGGCACGCTCAAGGCCCTCGCCACCGACCTGAACCCGGTGGCATCCGTGCTGCTGGGGGTGACGACGGCGGTGGGCGGCGGCCTGCTCCGCGACATCACGGCCAATGAGGTACCCGAGCTGTTCAACCCGAAGGATATCTACGCTCTGCCGGCATTCGTGGGTTCCTCGCTGACAGCCGTGCTGTGGGTCCTCGGCGTGTTCAATGTGCTGACCGCAGCCGGCATTGCGGCACTGGTTTTCACGTTCCGTGTCCTGGCCTGGCGGCGCTCCTGGCAGGCGCCGCTCGCCGTCCGCGGGTGGCACCGGAGGGCCAGCGATTCGGGGCTGTGACGTTGGTTTCGATGTCATTTTGGGAGCGCCGCGATTAGCTAGGATATGAGCATGACTGACATGTTCCTCGAGAAGTTCCGCGCGCTTGTTCCGAAGTATCTCGAGGATGAATGGCAGGAAGCAGACGGCCTGACCCCCGAGGAACTGGACAAAGCCCTCGCGGAGCACCAGTTCGAGATCCCCCTGGTCCTGCGCGAGTTCTACCTTGCACTGGGTGGCTGCGAAGATTTGATGGAGGCCTACCACTACTTCTGGGACCCCGAGGAGCTTGAGGTCGATGACGAAGGCTTCCTCATGTTCCTCGAGGACGAAGAGGAAGCGTTCACCTGGGGCTTTCGCGTAGGCGACCTCAGCGTTCCGGACCCTATCGTATACCGCCGCAATAATGCCCGCGGCCAGTGGAAGTCCGAGGAAGGCACCTTCTCCGAGTTCGTCTTCGACATGTTCGAGTGGGCCTTCGAGGACGACGAAGAGGAAGAGTAAGGGCTCCCTTCTCCGTTGACGTGAATGCGTCACTTATGGACCGGATTTTGGCGAGTGCCCCTGCGTTTGCAGGGGCACTCGTCGGTTAACACACCATAAATCACGCAAACAGGTCGCCAGGCCCGCTGTTCGTTGGCCTCCGCCACACCCGCAGCACCGCCTGGACCTCCGCGACCATGGCCTCGGGCCCACCTCTCCAACTCCGGCAAATGTAGACATGCCGCCGAACCCGTAATCCGGCCCGCGCAAAATGGACATTTGCGAGTACCTCCAGCACTGAGTCCGCGCGCGGAATCACCAGGTCCAGAACCGACCTGACACGCCCATTGCGGCGCCCATGGCAGCGCGCGTAGAGGAAATCGAGAGAGAGATGTCACCGGCGCCCACAGCCGACTGCACCATCACCAGCGCCTCCAGCTCCGGCAGACAGTGCAACGCATGAATAAGCACGTCAGCGAGCCCCAGCACGGGCAGCCAGGGATGCCTCGGGTACTTGGGCCGGCCGTGGTCGACGACTCCGGGCGTACGGGTGGGGTGGCTCCGGCTTAAGTGCAGGCCAATTGGGTCGTTGAGAGTCCACAGCTGGTAGATGGGCGCGGCGGACAAACACGTGAGCCGCCCGCCGGCCGTCAGAGCACCATTGCGTGATTTTTAGGCTGGGCAGAGTCCCGGCCCCGCGTACCGAAGGGGTTCGGACCTACCTGTCCAGCTGTAAATCGCGCAATTGAGCGAGGACGGTTCCACGCAGGCCGTCGGAGCTCGCAGAAAATTCTTTGACACATGCAGTTACAGAGGACTTGCGCACTGTGACAAACCTGTCATAAGCTATTCACGGATCCGCTAAACGCCTCCGGCGGGTCTGATGCGAACGGAGAGACAGCCCCGGTTCACAGCAGCTTCGGCTGATGCGGACCGGGGCTGTCCCGTTAACGCCCCATCCATCGATTGCTCCGTACTTGTCGTTTTAGCGCGTCAAAACGACAAGTACGGAGCAATCGATGGAAAGAAGAAGCCCGGCCCCACCTGGACAACCAGGGGAACCGGGCTCCTAAGAAACGTGTGGTCAGCTGGCGCGGTCCACCACGGCCAGCGCGAAGTTGGACAGCGATTCCTTGACCACGCCCTCGGGCAGCGGAGCGAGGGCGTCAATGGCTTCCTTGGCCCACTGGCGCGCAACCACCCAGGATTCGGCGGTGACGGGGTGCTCGCGCAGTCCTGCAACGGCGGCCGCCAACGCTTCGTCGGAGGACAGGTCGCCGTCAATCAGTTTCAGGAGGTCGACGGCGGACTGGTCGCCACCAGCAGCAGCCTTGCGCAGGAGCAGCACCGGCAGGGTGGGTACCCCTTCGCGCAGGTCGGTTCCCGGGGACTTGCCGGACTTGACCTTGACCCCGGTGACATCGATGACGTCGTCGGCCAGCTGGAAGGCCACACCCACCTTCTCGCCGTATTCCACCAGGACGTCTTCGTACGCCTCATCAGCCCCGGAGAAGATGGCACCGAACTGGCCGGAGGCAGCAACAAGGGAGCCGGTCTTGTCCGCAATGACGGACAGGTAGTGCTCGATAGGGTCCTCATCCGGCCTCGGTCCCACGGTCTCGTGCAGTTGGCCCAGGCACAGCCGTTCAAAGGTACGGGCCTGGATGCCCAGCGCGCGGCCGCCCAGCTCCGACACCAGGATGGAGGCGCGGGCAAAGATCAGGTCGCCGGTCAGGACAGCCACGGAGTTGCCCCACACCTCGTGGGCCGTGGGGGCGCCGCGGCGGAAGGGCGCGGAGTCCATGACGTCATCGTGGTACAGGGTTGCCAGGTGCGTCAGTTCAACCACGACGGCGGCCTGCACCACAGCGGGCAGGGACGCGTCACCGAGGTGGGCACAGAGCAGGGTCAGCAGCGGGCGGATCCGCTTGCCGCCGGCTTCCACCAGGTGGCGCGACGTTGCGTCAGCCAGGGGATCCGAGTTGGCAATGGCTTCGCGGAGCTTCTTCTCCACCTTGGCCAGGTTGTTGGTGATGGCCGGGCCCAGCTCGGCATCCCCCGCGATGGCCGCGAAGCCCGCAGGCAACTGGAGGCCCGTGGCGATGGCGGTGGTGTTGAGGCTGGGTTCGGAGTCCGGCAGGCCGTGCCCGGCATGCGTCCAGCTGTGGTCTGCGGAGTTGGTCACGGGTTAACCCTAACTTTTTGTTGCGGATACCGCTGGTTCGAAGCTGGCGGGACGGTGGATGTATTACTCGTGGCCGGAACCAGTGATTCCAGGACGCGGATCACCCGGTCCTCGAAGCCCTTCGCGGCGGGGTCGGTGAGGTTGGCAAGGAGCCGGACCACGAACCGCATCAGCAACGGGATGGGCATTCCGGTGCGCAGTGCGAGCTTCATGACGGCCGGCTTCCCGATCAGCGCGGCAAATGCCCGCCCAAGCGTGAAGTGTGATCCCCACTGGTTCCGCACATAGTCCGCGTACCGCGAAAGGTGCGCGTCGGCGTCGTACGTTCCCCCTGCCGCCAAAGAGCGCGAGGAGGCGTCGATGATGAACTCAGCCGCGAACCGTGCCGACTCCATGGCGTAGGAGATGCCCTCGCCGTTGAAGGGCGAGACCGTGCCGCCGGCGTCGCCCAGGAGCAGCAGGCCGGGCGAGTAGTGCGGGGTGCGGTTGAAGCCCATGGGCAGCGCGGCGCCGCGGATCTCCCCCACCTGGTTCTCCGGCGTGAAGCCCCAGTCTGCGGGCATGCCGGCGGTCCATTCGCGCAGGACCTGCTTGTAGTCGAGCTTGCCGAATTCCTTGGAGGAGTTCAGGATGCCCAGGCCCACGTTGGAGGTACCGTCGCCCACGCCGAACACCCAGCCGTAGCCCGGCAGCAGCTTGTCGTCGCGGCCCAGAGAGCCGGCGCGGGTCCCGCGCCGAGCTTGCGAGGCGTGGGGAGCCGGCGAACGGAGCTCCAGCCAGCCTTCCATCCAGTCATCGTCGGTGCGCGGGGAGGTGAAATAGGTCCGGACGGCGACGCCGAGCGGACGGTCGTCACGCTTCTGGATCCCGAGGGACACGGCGGTGCGGGTGGAGTTGCCGTCAGCAGCGAGGACGACGTCGGCACTAAACTCGCGAGTCTCCCCCGTCTTACGTCCGGACTCGTCAAGGAGCGCTGCGCGGACTCCCGTGACCCGGCCGGCGTCGTTGCGGATGGCATCCGTCACGCTGTGCCGCTCAAGTATGGTTGCACCTGCCGACTGGGCGTGCCGGGCCAGCTCCTCGTCGAAGCCCAGGCGCGTGCGGATCAGCCCGTATTGCGGGAAGTCGGACACCTCGGGCCAGGGCAGCTCGATGGTGCGGCCGCCGGCGATCAGGCGCAGGCCCTTGTTCCGCCGCCAGCCGTCGTTCTCAGGATGCGGCAGGCCGAGCTTCTGGATTTCCCGGACGGCGCGCGGGGTCAGGCCGTCGCCGCAGACCTTTTCGCGCGGAAAGGACGTCTTCTCCAGGACCGTGACGTCGATCCCGGCCTTGGCGAGGTAGTACGCGGCGGTGGATCCGGCCGGACCCGCGCCGACAATCAGTACCTTCACAGGTCAGCGGACGGTGTTGCGGCGCAGCTTGGCCACCGGGCCCTTGTGCGCGGCGATGGCGGCAGCAGTTCCATCCAGACGGCCAGCCGAGGAATCGGCCGCCTTGAAGGCGCGGTGTACTGCCACGATGCCGCCGGTGAGGTTGCGGTAGGTGACCTTCTCCCAGCCGCTCTCCTGCAGCCATGCGGCCAGGTGGTCCTGGTCCGGCCAGGCACGGATGGATTCGGCGAGGTAGACGTAGGCATCCGGGTTGGAGGCGACCTTGACGGCGATGGCCGGCAGGGCGCGCATCAGGTATTCCGTGTACATGGTGCGCCACAGCGGAACCACCGGCTGCGAGAACTCGGCGATGACCAGGCGGCCGCCGGGCTTGGTGACGCGGAGCATCTCCTGCAGCGCCTTCTTGGGCTCGTTCACGTTGCGCAGGCCGAAGGAGATGGTGGTGGCATCAAAAGTGTTGTCCGCGAACGGCAGGTTGGTGGCGTCCCCGGCGACGAAGTTAATGTCCGGGCGGCGGCGCTTGCCCACCTTGAGCATGCCCAGGGAGAAATCGCAGGCCACCACATCTATGCCGGCATCGGCATACGGTTCGCTGGAGGTACCCGTTCCGGCCGCGAGATCCAGGACCCGCTGGCCCTTGGAGACTTCCATGGCGTCCACCACGATCTTCCGCCACCGGCGGGTCTGCCCCATGGACAGGACATCGTTGACGACGTCGTATTTCGGTGCGACGTCGTCAAACATCGTGGCTACTTCGTCCGGACGCTTATCCAAGGATGCTCGGTTCACCATGACATTGTCTCAAATGTTCCTGACGGTCCTGACCAGCCATGCCGGGCTCCTCCGGAGGGGGCGGGCCCCGAAAAGCCGCCGGCGTACGCGGGAGTAGTGTTGTCTCATCATGACGAGCACGTTCCGCACCCTGACGGTCCCCCTGGATGGAAAAGAATTCACCGGGGGGCTTCCTGCGTTTCTGGTCCGGGACGATGTCCTCTGCTGGACCCGCCGGGAGGCCGGACTGGCCGGTTTCGGCGAGATCGCGCGCTTCACCTCCACGGGGCCGGACCGGTTCCTTGAGGCCGATATCTGGTGGCGGCACTTGGTCCTGGAGGCCGAGGTCACCGACTCCGTGGAACTGCCCGGCACCGGCCCCGTGGCCTTCGGCTCCTTTGCTTTCTCCAAGACGTCGATCCACGAGTCACGGCTGATCGTGCCCGAGATCGTGGTGGGCGTGCGGGACAACCAGGCCTGGCTCACCCAGTTGACGTTCGACGGGGGCCCACTCACCGAAGAGACGGCCCTCGCGGCGCTGGACCGCTGGCTGGACCGCGGTTCCGCCGGTGCCCCCGCCGTGGAAAGCACGACGGCGGCAGCGGACTCCGCCGGGGACGATTCCGTACGTGCCGTACCCGGCACAGGAGGCGGCGCCGTCGTCCGCCCCCTCCCCCTGGCAGCCGGCGCAACGCTGCACACCGGCTCCCTCAGCGAGGAAGCCTGGATGGACGCCGTCGCCGCCGGCGTTGCCGAAATCCGCACCGGCGCCCTGGAAAAGCTCGTGCTGGCAAGGGATGTAGTGGCAACTATTCCTTCCGGCGTACATGCCGCGGACGTGTTGCGGGAGCTCGCCGCGCGGTACCGGGAATGCTGGACCTACGGCGTGGACGGGCTGGTGGGCGCCACGCCCGAGATGCTGATCCAGGTGGAGGGACGCACTGCCCAGGCCCGCGTGCTGGCCGGCACCCTGGACCGCCGCGACGCGCACGGCGAGGACGGGCCGCCGATGGACTACGCCACACGCGTCCTGGCTGGCTCGGAAAAGCAACGGCATGAGCATGAGATCGCTATCCAGTCGCTGACCACACAGCTGGCGCCGTTCTCCGAGGCGATGAATGCCCATGACGAACCCTTCATCCTGGAGCTGCCCAACGTCTGGCACCTGGCCTCCGATGTCAAGGCCGAGCTCACCGAGGTGGAAGGCCACGTGCCCACCTGCCTGGCCCTGATCAACGCGCTGCACCCCACCGCCGCCGTCTGCGGAACACCAACCCTTGTGGCCGGTGAACTGATCCGCAAACTGGAACACCTGGACCGCGGGCCGTACGCGGGTCCAGTTGGTTGGCTGGACGCAGCCGGAAACGGCGAGTGGGGCATCGCCCTGCGCGGCGCCGTCATCGAGTCCCCCGAAACCGTGCGGCTGTATGCCGGCTGCGGCATCGTTGACGGTTCGCAGCCAGAGGCTGAACTCGCCGAAACCTGGGCCAAGTTCCGGCCGATGCTGGAGTCCCTGGGCATCAGCAGCTGACGTTCTTCCCGCCCCACGTGGGTAAGGAGTCTGGGATGACAGACGAGTGCTGCTCTGGAAGGCTTGATTTTGTCACCCATACAGTTATCCAATAGTGAAACTTAGTTGCGTGTGACGTACCTCTCTTGTTGAGCGTTACACTATAAGCCGCGTTAGTACCTCATAGCCCCTGCAACAAAAGGTAAGAAATGCAGACTCCCCGTACCCTCCTGGGCACTTCCAAGCTGACCGCTGCCACCATGATCGCCATCAGCGCCCTGGCCCTCTCAGCATGCACCAACGCCTCGGAAACGGGTCCCTCCAGCGCGGCCACCTCCTCGGGCAGCGCCAGCGCCAGCTTTGATCCCACCACCGTTAAGAAGGACGACGCCCTGGCCGCCATGGTCCCGGACGCCATCAAGTCCAAGGGCACCATCACGGTTGGCTCCGACACCAGCTACGCGCCGGCCGAATTCCTCGGTGCCGACGGCCAGACACCTGTCGGCTACGACGTGGACATTGCCAAGGCCATCGGCGCCACCCTGGGCCTCAAGGTCCAGGTCCAGACCGCAGAGTTCACCGGCATCCTCCCGGCCCTCGGCCCCAAGTACGACCTGGGCATCTCCTCGTTCACCATCAACCCGGAACGACTGGGCGCAGTGAACATGGTCAGCTACTTCAACGCAGGCACCGCCTGGGCCGTGAAGAAGGGCAACCCCAACAAGTTCTCCCTGGACGACGTGTGCGGCAAGTCCATCGGCGTGCAGACCGGCACCGTCCAGGAGGACCCGGACCTGGCCGACCGCAACAAGAAGTGTGTTGCTGACGGCAAGAAGCCCATCGATATCGTCACCCTGAAGAACCAGACGGATGTCACCACCCGCCTGGTGAACGGCAGCATCGACGCCATGGCCGCCGACTCCCCCATCATCGGCTACGCCCTGACCCAGACCAACGGCCAGCTGGAGAAGCTGGGCGACGTCTACGATTCCGCTCCGCAGGGCATCGCTGTGGCCAAGGCCGACACCGCCTGGGCAGAGGTCATCCAGAAGACCGTCACCAAGCTGATGGCAGACGGCTCCTACAAGAAGATCCTGGACGGCTGGGGCAACTCTGAGGGCGCCATCACCAAGTCCGAGGTCAACCCGGCGGTCAAGTCTTGAGTTTTCGCGTTACCGACGACAAGTCAGGCGTGCACATGGAACACCATCAACACCGGGACGCACCGGTACTGAACAAGTCAGTGCCGGTGCGCCACCCCGGCCGGTGGATCAGCGCCGTCATCATTCTCGCGTTCGTTGCGGTGTTCCTGCAGAGCCTGGTTACCAACCCCAACTTCCGGTGGGACATTGTCGGCACCTACATCCTGGACGTGAAAGTGGTCCAGGGCGTGGGCTGGACCCTCCTGCTGACGGTTGCGTCAATGGTGCTGGCGATCGTCCTGGCCATTCTGCTGGCGTTCATGCGGCAGTCCGACAACCCGATCTTCCGGTGGTCCAGCTGGGTCTGGGTGTGGTTCTTCCGCGGCACCCCTGTCTACACCCAGCTGGTGTTTTGGGGCCTGATCGCAGTTCTGTACCCCAAGATCAGCGCCGGTGTTCCGTTTGGGCCCGAACTCTTCAGCCTGGATACGGCGAGCGTGGTCAATGCGACCGTTGCCGCGATCCTCGGCCTGGGCCTGAACGAGTCCGCCTACCTGGCGGAGATCTTCCGGGCCGGCCTCAAGTCCGTGGACCGGGGCCAGCAGGAAGCTGCCGAAGCGCTGGGCATGTCCAAGGGCAAGATCATGTGGCGCATCATCCTGCCGCAGGCCATGCGCGTGATCGTTCCGCCCACCGGCAACGAAACGATCGGCATGCTGAAGACCACCTCGCTGGTCCTCGCCGTTCCGTTCACGCTGGATCTCACGTTCGCCACGAACGCCCTGGCCAACCGGACCTACCTGCCGGTTCCGCTGCTGATTGTGGCCGCAATCTGGTACCTGGTGATCACCAGCATCCTCATGGTTGGCCAGCACTTCATCGAGGCCTACTACGGCAAGGGCGTGGACAACCTCGCCCCGGCAGCCGTCAACCCGGCTGCCGCCAAAGCGGCCGGTGCCGGCGCTGATGCCCAGCGGTCAATGAAGACGGACTTCCCCGAGGAGAGTGCACGATGACCGTCACAGCAGAGAAGCCGCTGGTCAAGATCGAGGGCCTCCACAAGTACTACGGTCAGCACCATGTCCTGCGGGGCATCGACATGACCGTGAACCAGGGCGAGGTGTCAGTGGTGATCGGGCCTTCCGGGTCCGGCAAGTCCACCATGCTGCGCTGCGTCAACCTCCTTGAGAGCATCAGCGCCGGCCGGATCTCCGTGGGCGGCCAGCTGATTGGCTACCGCGAGGTCAACGGCAGGCTCCATGACCTCAAGACCAAAGAGATCGCCGCCCAGCGCCGCGAGATCGGCATGGTGTTCCAGCGGTTCAACCTGTTCCCGCACAAGACCGCGCTCCAGAACGTCATGGAAGCGCCGGTGCATGTGAAGGGCCAGTCCAAGGCTGCCGCCCAGAAGCGGGCGCTGGAGCTGCTGGACCGGGTGGGGCTCGGCGACCGCGCCGGCCACTACCCCTCCCAGCTGTCCGGCGGCCAGCAGCAGCGCGTTGCCATCGCGCGGGCCCTGGCCATGGACCCGGAGCTCATGCTCTTCGACGAGCCCACCTCAGCCCTGGACCCGGAGCTGGTGGGCGATGTCCTGAACGTGATGAAGGACCTGGCCAAGTCGGGCATGACCATGATCGTGGTGACCCACGAGATCGGCTTCGCCCGCGAAGTGGGTGACACGCTGACCTTCATGGACGGCGGCGTGGTGGTGGAATCGGGCGACCCGCGCGAGATCATCGCCAACCCGCAGCATGCGCGCACCAAGGAGTTCCTGGGCCGCGTGCTCTGACGCGGTTCCACACTTTCGACACGCAAATGCCCTGTCGCTACCGGTATATCGGTAGCGGCAGGGCATTTCCGCGTCCCGGGGGGATTCTGTGCGTCGATGCTACTGGCCGGAGAGGACGCCCTCGACCGCGGCAGACACTGCTTCCTTGATCCGGGTGTGGAGCTGCCGCAGCGACCGGCGGTCCGTCCGGACCTCCACGATGCTGCGCCCCTGCACAGGCTGGCTTAGCGCTTCGGCGAGTCCCGCCGTCGTACTGACCAGGGAATGTCCGACGCCGTACGCTGCGGCGAGTGCCGCAATGTCCACGGAGTGCGGGGTGCCAAAGAGGCGTTCGACGGCGCCTCCGTAGCGGCCGCATTCCTCCACACCCCCGTGCTCGAGCAGGCTGAAGATGGCACCGCCGGCGTCATTCAGGACCACAATCCGCAGGTCCGGTTGTTCTTCGCCGGCGCCGAGGAGGAGGCCGCCCGCGTCGTGCAGGAAGGTCACGTCGCCCAGCAGGACGGTGGTCTGCTGCCGGCCGCCCAAGGCGATGCCGGTGGCGGTGGAAATGGTGCCGTCGATGCCGGCCAGGCCCCGGTTGGCGTAGACGATGGCGGCTGGATCGTGGGCGGGAAGTCCAGCGAGGTCAACGTCGCGGATGCCGTTGGAGGAGCCGAGCAGCAGCTGGCCGCGCGAGTGCTTCCAGACCTGGGAAGCAACCGAAGGACCCGTGGCGGGCGGCTCTGTGGACAGCACCTGGTCCAGCGCATGCTGTGCCGCGGACCCGGCGAGCAGCCACGAGTCCAACCAGGTGGAGCTGCCGCGGCCGGCGAACCCGGCGAGGTCCGCCAGGTTTTCCAGCGGCAGCTCGGTGCGGCGTCCGGGTTCGTACCAGGCCACCGGGACGGGCTGGTACAGGGCGGATTCCACGTCGGCGCTTGCCAGCAGCGCGGCCACCGGACGGGACAGCGTGGGCCGGCCGAACAGCACTACGCGCTCGATAGGCTGCGCCGAACCGGTCCTGAAGTGCTCCAGCAGCAGCCGGTAGGGGCCCACGGCGTTGGGGCCGAAGCGGGAGTTGGAGGATGGTTCAGCGAGCAGCGGCAGGTTGTGGGCGCGGGCGAATGCTTCGGCCACCGGACCGGCGTCGTGCCCTGCCAACACCACCGTGCGCCGCTCCGGCAGGGTCTCCGGGGCCGGCGGCAGGTTCATGACCAGCGGCTCGGCTCCCACCCGGTAGCGCTGCCGCTCCACGGCGTCGGGCAGTCGATCCTCAGGAGCGGGCACCAGCGGGTCGCGGAACGCGAGGTTGAGCTGGACCGGGCCCGGCGGAAGGTCCGGGAACGCGCCGGTGGCTGCGGAGAGTCCGGTCCGGAGGGCCCGCTCGGGGTTGGTGCCGGCGGGAACATCGGCGGCGAACCGGACGTGCTCGCCAAAGAGGTCCGGCTGCACCGTGGTCTGGTTCGCACCAGTCCCGCGCAGCTCTTCGGGCCGGTCCGCGGACAGGACGATCAGCGGGACGGCGGCATGGTTGGCTTCCATCACCGCGGGCATCAGGTTTCCGACAGCGGTCCCGGACGTGGTGAGGACGGCTGCGGGCGAGCCGCTGGACAGGGCAAGGCCCAGCGCGGTGAAGCCTGCCGCGCGCTCATCGATCCGGACCAGCAGGTCCACCCGGCCTGCCGCCGAGGCCTCGGCGAGGGCGTATGCCATGGGGGCCGACCGCGAACCCGGCGATACCACCACGTGCCGCACGCCGCCGTCGAGCAGGACCTCGACGGCGATTCGGGCGGCAGCGAGGGCGCTTAACTCAGGAGCAGGCGTCTCCGATTCAGGGGTGTCCAGTTCAGGAGTATGCGTCTCCGGTTCGGCCTCGGGGGTGTCGGCAGCGGGGGTGTCCGGAGTCGGTTCGTTCAGCGAAGTCACCAACCCAGTTTGCCACCCTCCGACGCCCCATCACCTCCCGCCCCAATCCACCACACGCCCCATCACCTCCCGCCCCAACCCACCACACGCCCCATCACCTCCTGCCCCGGCGGCCCCGGGAAGTGATGGGGCGTTCCCGAGAAGGGGGCTAAAGGTGATGGGGCGTCGCCGGATAGCGGGCGGAACGTGATGGGGCGTCGGGAGAGAGCGCAAGCTCACACGAGTTAGGTAAACTTCACCCAAGCAAGAGATCCCAGCACCCGAAGGACCACCCATGAAGCGCAAGGCCACCGCCCTCGACGTCGCCAAGCTGGCAGGCGTGTCGCGCAGTGCGGTGTCGCTGGTGCTGAACGGCCGCGGCGACGGCAACGTGGCACTCGAAAGCCAGCAGCGGATCCGGGAGGCAGCGGCAGCGCTCAACTACTCCCCCAACAAGATCGCCCTGAGCCTGCGCAACCAGCAGTCGCGGGTCATTGGAATCGTGTCCGACCAGGTGGTCACCAGCCCGTTCGACGGCAACATCATTGCCGGCGCCGATGCGGTGGCCCGCGAACACGGCTTTGTGACCGTGGTGATGGACACCGAGCTGGATGAGTCCCGCGATGAGAGCGCCGTGGAAACCCTGCTGGACCGCCAGGTGGACGGCCTGATGTACGTGACCGTGGGCCTGCGGCCGCTGCACGTGCCCGCAAACATGGCGCGTGTACCGTCGATCCTGGCCAACTGCTTCGATGACCGTCCGGAGGCAGGGCTTCCGGCCGTGATTCCTGACGAAGTGCGCGGTGGCCGGGAAGCCGCAGAGCACGTGATGTCCCTGGGCCACCGGGACATCGCATTCCTCGCCGGCGACTCCCTGACCCCCGCGGCGCCCCGCCGGATCGAGGGCTACCGTGCGGCCTTCAGCGGCGCGGGGATGCCCGTCAACGAGGACCGCGTCATCCAGGTGGGCTGGGACATCGACGCCGGCTTCCACGGTGCCATGAAACTCCTCGAAGGCGTGGAACCGGCCGCCCGGCCCACTGCCATCCTGTGCGCCAACGACCGTCTGTCCATCGGTGTAGTGCTGGCCTGCTACCGACTGGGCCTGAGCGTCCCGCAGGATGTGTCCGTCATGGGGTACGACGACGAATTCCGCATCGCGAAGGCCATGGTCCCGGCGCTGAGCACCATGGCCCTGCCGCTCCGGGAGATGGGGGCGACGGCCATGGCGTCACTGCTCGCCGAGGTGGGGTCTGCACCGGAGGGAACGTCCGACGACGGCGGCCCGGCTGCCGCCGTCGTCTCCGGCACCGCGAGGGAAACGATGGTTCCCTGCCGGCTGGTGGTCAGGGAATCCACCGGCCCGGTCCCGGCCGGACGCTGACCGCGCCGCCGGCCGGGACCTACCGGACGGGTTTGGAGCGGGTTACGCGGGCCTGGCCAGGCTCCAGACGTCTGCCGTTGCCCCTGCGGGAAGGCTCAGGTGCCACTCCTCCCCCGCAGCCGGGTAAGCACGCAGCGTGGTTGCCACCGACCCGGAATGGTACACCTCCACCAGGGAGGCATCCACGAACACCCGCAGCTCCTCCCCCGCGTCGACGCTGCCGCTGAAGACCACCTGCCGGCTTCCGTTCCCCACCAGGAGCAATTCCACCGCACCGCCCTTTGCTGCGGTGACCACGGCCTCGGCGAAGGCAGGCAACGGCACCATTCCGGATGCCTGGCCGGCGAGCAGGTCCCCGCGGTAGGCATCGACTTCCGGGGCAGGGCTGACCGCAAGGGAACCGTCGATTATCGAAAGCTCGCGCGGGAAGGTCAGGACTCCGGCCCACCCGGCGGCGTCGATCTCTGCCTGGCTGCGGCCGCGGCGCCCGTCCCGCCCGGGGCCTTCGTTGGCCCAGCCCCACAGCAGGGCCCGGTTCTCCAGGGACACCACCTGCGGGGCGTAGAAGTCGCGGCCCAGATCGGACTTTCCGCCGGTCCGCGGCGTGAAGACGGGCAGCCCTGTGGCGGGGTCTTCGGCAAGCGATCCGATCAGGTGGCCCACGCCGTTGGCGTGTTCGTGTGAGTCGCCGGCGAGCCAGAGCGAGAACATCATCAGCCAGGTGCCCCCGGCAGGGGCATCGTTGTCGGGCACCTGCACCAGCTGCGGGCACTCCCAGATCTCCGCTGGGGTGAACGTGGCGGCAACAGGGTTCTCCGAGGTCAGCCAGATGCCCTGGTACTTCCAGTCGGTCAGATCGTCCACGGTGTAGAGCAGCAGGGCGGCGTGCCCGTTGGCCAGTCCGGCGCCCTGCATGGCGTACCGCTTGCCGTTGAAGCGGAAAATGAACGGGTCCCGCACTGCGGTCACCAGTCCGTCGGCGGGCATGGTGGCGGAAACGTGGCCTGCCTGCTCCCAGTGGACAAGGTCCTCCGAGCCGCGGGCGATGACCACCTGTGAGTGGCCCCCGTCGCCGCGGACGCCGGAGTAGGCAGCGGTGGGAACACCGTCGTCGTCCGTCACCACCCCTGTCCAGCAGCCGTACTCGTCGGGGCCGCCATCCTGCGGGCGAAGCGCCACGGGGTGCTCCTCCCAGCGGACCAGGTCCGCCGAGCTCACGTGTCCCCAGGCGATCCTGTGGTGCCGGGCCGAGTCCGGGTTGTACTGGAAAAACACGTGGTACCGGCCGTTGATGAAGCTGATGCCGTTGGGGTCGTTGATCCAGCCCTGTGCCGGGCGCGGGTGGAAGCGGGGGAAGGCGGGGTCGGGGTGGGCGGCGGCAACGTCGTCGAAGGTGACGGTGCCGGGATGGACGGCGGCGAGGTCCGGGGAGGTCATGGAACGGCCTTTCGGGCTTGAGGGAGGGAGGTTTACTTGCCGGTTCCGGCTGTGAGGCCGTCCTGCAGGGCGCGTTGGCCGAAGATGAAGACCACCAGCGCGGGGATCATGGACAGGACTACGCCCGCCAGGACCACCGAGATGCTGCCAGTGCCCAGGTTGCCCTGCAGTGAGACAAGGCCCAGCGGGAGCGTGAAGTTCTGTTCGGAAATGGTGAGGATCAGCGGGCGGAAGAACTCGTTCCAGTGGAAGTTGAACGCGAGGATTCCCACGATCGCCATGCCGGGCATCGCCAGCGGCGCGTACACGGAACGGAATGTCCGCCAAGGGCTGGCGCCGTCGATCGACGCGGCTTCGGCGAGTTCTGCCGGCAGCCCCATGAAGTACTGCCGCATCAGGAACGTGCCGAACGCCGTCGGGATGGCCGGCAGGATCAGCGCGAGCAGGGTGTCGGACAGGCCCATGCCGCGGATCAGCATGAAGACGGGGACGATCGTCACCTGCACGGGCACCATCATGGTGGCCAGCACGATCGAGAACAGCGCCCCTCGACCACGGAATTTCAGGTGCGCGAACGCGTAACCGGCCAGGGCTGCGGAGACCATCTGGCCCACTGCGATTACGCCGGTGACCAGGGCGCTGTTGAGGACCAGCAGGAAGATATTCAGCTGCTTGAATACTTCGCCGTAGGAGGTGAAGTCCGGGTTCCAGGGAATGAAAGACGGCGGCAGCTTGAACGATTCCGACGGCGACCGCAGCGACGTGGACAGGGTCCAGAGCACAGGTCCGAGCGTGAGGGCGGCCGCGAGCAGCAGCAGGAGGGTCCGGACGGCGAAATTCCAGTTGAACTTCTTCCGGTTGGGCGTGGTGATGGGGAGGCCTTGGGAGAGCCGGGGGGAATGTCCGGCCAGGCCGTGGTCAGTTGTGGTTGTCATGGCTGGCCTTACTGGTAGAAGACGAATCGTTTGCTGAGCCGGAACTGTGCGGCCGTGATGGCCATGATGATCAGCGTGAGCAGCACGCCGATGGCGGACGCCTGGCCGAATTCGAGCCGCTGGAACGCCGATTCGAAGATGACCATGACGGCGGTGCGGGTGGAGTCGCCGGGGCCGCCGCGGGTCAGGACGTAGGGCTGGTCGAAGACCTGCAGTGCGCTGATGATGGCCATGACCGAGGCGACGAGCGTGGTGGGGCTCAGCAGCGGCAACGTCACGTGGAGGTGTTTGCGCCAGCCGGTGGCGCCGTCAATCGCGGCTGCCTCGTATGTCTCGACGGGAATGGAGGCAAGGCCCCCGATGAACAGGAGGAAGGAGAAGCCGAAGTTCTGCCAGACGTACACCAGGATCACGACGGCGGCCGATCCGCCCGGTGTGGTCAGCCACGGCACGGCGGGGATGCCCACCAGGGACAGGAACCAGTTGACCACGCCGAACTGTTCGTTGAAGAGGTACCGCATGAAGATGGACACCGAGGCGGCGGACAGGATCAGCGGGAAGAAGAACGCGGACCGGAAGAACACCCGCAGCCACGCCGGCATCTTCTCCTGCACCATGACCGCCAATGCCAGGGCGAGTCCCAGCTGGAGTGCCACCGCCACCACCACGAACACGATGGTGTTCAGGAAGGACACCCGCACGGTGGGGTCCTGGACCACTTCCGAGAAGTTATCGAAGCCCACGAAGGTTGGTGCCGAGATGATGTCCCAGCGGAAGAAGGCAAGGACAACCGAGGCCACGATGGGAACCAGGGTGAACAGGCCCATGCCCAGGATGGTGGGCGCCAGGAAGATCCAGGCCAGCCAGCGCTGGTTGTGCCCGGCTCCGCTGCGGCTCCCGGCGCTCGCGGCACCGCCGGAGATGTTGGCGCCGCTGGTGCGGGCCGTCGTCGTACGTGCCCGGCCGGCAGCCCGCTTGGGCCGTTCCCGGGGCGGGGTGGTGGTGCTCATGACTGCCTCCTCAGGGCCAGTTCAAGGTCGCGCTGCATGGATGCGAGGGCCTGCTTGAGCTGCTGCTCGTCCCCGCTGACGGCAAGGGATACGTTCTTCATCAGGGCCGTTTCGACGGCGGCCTGCTGGGGTGGTGCCGGGATGGGGCCAGTGGTGGGGAACCGGTCCAAGGTGTCGTAGAAGACCTTCCAGTGGGCGGGACCCTTGCCGGCATACAGCTGTTCGTTGACCATGGAGCGGCGCGCCGGCGTGGTGATCGGGCTAGGGAAGATCAGCTCCATCGCCTCGCGGCTGGAGCTGAACTTGATCCATTCCCAGGCGGCATCCTTGTCCTTGGCGGTCTTCATGATCGCGTAGCCGGCGGTGCCGAACTGGTGGCGCTGGGTCTTCCAGCGCGGGAAGAACTGGACGTCGAAGTCGTTGGCACCCATGCCGGCCTCATGCAGGCCCTGCACCCAGTAGCCGCCGGCGGGCGTGGTTCCGATCCGGTTGGAGGCGAACAGGCCCACCAGGGAACTGCCCCCGCCTTCTTCCGGCCGGACGCCCAGTCCGTCCTTGACCAGGCCGCGGAGGTAGTCGAAGGACTCGAACACCCGGTCGTCGTTCGCGTTCGGTTCCAGCCACTGGTAGCCGCCGGAGCGGAGGCTGCGGGAGGGGTCGTTGGCGTAGAAGCCGTCCCAGAGCCAGTCGCCGCCCGCGGACCGGGTCTCTTTGAGGAAGCTGGTGTCGTTGGCGTAGAGCCACGGCACCACACCGCCGAAGAGCCGGTTGGTCCAGTAGTAGGGCGTGAAGTCGGAGGTCCGGGCCTTGCGCATCGCGGCGAGGCTGTTGCGGAAATCGATGTGGGTCCAGTCGTCGGCCGGCTGGTCCAGGCCTGCCTGCGCGAACGCGGCCGTGTTGTAGTACATGTTGGCCGCGTTCCAGTCCATGGGGAGCTGGTACAGGCTGCCCTTGTACATGAAGGCTTCCACCAGGCTGGGGTGGACGTCGTCGAAGAATTCGCGCATGTCCGCAGCATCGCGGCGGATGTACTCGTCCAGCGGGTGGGCCAGCTTTTCGGCGAACAGCTGGGCGCCCTCGGTCGCCACGTACACCACGTCCGGCGGGGTTCCCGCGGCCACCATGGTGAGGATCTTGGTGAAGAAGTCTTTCCAGTCCACGGCCTGGATGGCTTGGACCTTGACCCGGATCTCCGGATGGAGGCGGGTGAATGCGTCGATGGCACGTTGGCGGGCGGCGGCGTCCGCGGCGGTGCCCATGATGGCGATGCTGAGGCTGTTGTCCCCGCGGCCCGGGATGTCCGTTCCGGAGAGCCGCGGCCACGACGCCACGGTTGCTCCGATGATTCCCGCGCCGAGGGCACCCAGGGCGGTACGGCGGGTGATGTCCCGCAGGTGCCCGTTTATGGCTCCGGTCATGTCGTTTTCCTTCCTAACACGTGTTAGGAACTGTAGATTACGAACCTAACACGTGTCAAGCATCACATGGAGCGCCTCCACGGCAGCTGGGAGAGACGCGCGTTTAAGCCCGAAACGCCCGCCCACCATTCCGCCGGAAAGGGCGGAAGGTGAGCGGGCGTTGACGGAAAAGTCGCCAAAGGTGATGGGGCGTTGACGGAAACGTCGCCAAAGGTGATGGGGCGTCCCCGGAACGGGGGCCAAAAGTGATGGCGCGTCCGGGTGGGCCGGGTTAGCCGCGGAAGACCTGGACCACTGAAGGACGGGGCGCGCGCACCTGGCCGGGGGCCGGCGTCGCACCTGCAGGGACGTAGTCCGGGAAAAACGAGTTGGGCGCCTCGAAGGTGCCGTCCTCGCCCGGGTGCTGCACGGAGACGAACACCGTGCGCTCGTCGTCGTGGATGACCGGGCCGCAGGTTTCGGCGTCGCGGGGAACGGAAAGGAACTGCTCCACCTTGCCCCGCTCGACGCCGTGCAGGGTGACCTTGAAGAGGCCGTCGTTGTAGCCGATGCCGGAAGGGGCGCCGTCGGTGGAGATCCAGAGGTTGCCCACGGAATCGAAGGCCACGTTGTCCGGGCAGGAGATGGGCGAAACCTTGTCCACCGGGTAGCCGGAGAAGTAGGTGACGTCACCCTGCGCCGGATCGCCGCAGACCATCAGGAGGGTCCAGTTGAACTTGGTGGAGGTCTGGTCCCCGGTTTCGGTGATTTCCACGATGTGGCCGTCGCGGTTCTGGGTGCGCGGGTTGACCTCGGTTGCGCCTTCCTTGGTGCCGGTGCCGCGGTCGGAGTTGTTGGTGCAGACCACGTAGACCTTGCCGGTGTGCAGGCTGGGCTGGACGTCCTCGCAGCGGTCCATCTTGGTGGGCCCAACCTTGTCCGCTGCGAGCCGGGTGTACACCAGGACCTCCTCGACCGACATGCCCGGGACGGCGGACTTGCCGGCAACCATCAGGGGCAGCCATTCGCCGGTGCCGTCGAAGGCGCCGTCGGAAGGAAGTGCCCCGGTTCCGGTGATTTCCGCAGCGGGTGAGTTGCCGGTGAACTTGGCAACGTAGAGGTCGCCCTCGGACAGCAGGTTCATGTTGTGCCTGCGGTCGCCCTCACGGTATGTGTCCGCCGAGACGAACTTGTAGAGGTAGTCGAACTTCTCGTCGTCGCCCATGTAGGCCACCACGTGGCCGGATGCGGCCACGATCACGTTGGCGCCCTCGTGCTTGAAGCGGCCCATGGCGGAGCGCTTCTTGGGGGTGGAGGTGGGATCGAACGGGTCGACTTCGACGATCCAGCCGAAGCGATTGGCCTCGTTCTCGTAGCCGGCGTTGCGGGTGTCGAAGCGGGGGTCATCGAGTTCCCACTTGCGTGCGGTGGGCTTGGCGGTGAGACCGTAGCGCTTGTCGCCGGCTGACGTGCCGCCGGCCACGAAGTAGCCGTTGAAGTTTTCCTCGCCGGAGAGGATGGTGCCCCAGGGGGTGGTGCCGCCGGAGCAGTTGCCGAACGTGCCCTTGATGGCGCGGCCGGACGGGTCGGCCACGGTCTTCACCAGCGCCGAGCCGGCAACCGGGCCGGTGAGTTCGTAGGTGGTGTCGGAGAGGTAGCGGCGGTTAAGCGGCGCGCCCTTCACGTAGCTCCACGGCTTGGTGGTGTTCTTGCGCTCCAATTCCACCACGGCCAGGCCATGGGCGGCGCGGCCGATGGCGCGGGTTTCCACGGGGTCGCAGCCGGCGGGAACCATGATGCTTTCGTTGGTGTACTCGTGGTTGGTGAACAGCACCGCGCGGCGGCCCTTGCTGCCCGGAATCTCCACGATGTCCGTGTAGTCGTTGTTGTAGCCAAACTGGCGGGCCTGGGCTGCCGCGGTCTGGTTGTCCAGGTCGAACTCCGGGGAATCGCTGAACAGCGGGTCACCCCAGCGGATGATGGGCTGCCAGGTGAAGCCCTCCGGAACGGTGAACGCGTCAACAGCCTTGTCCACCGGCTTGATGGCGGTGAACTGCAGCTTGGAGTTACCGAAACCTTCCTTGGCGGCCTTGGACAGGCCCGCGGCGGAGGCAGGTTCAGCGGAGCTCACGGCTGAACCGAGGGCGACGGCGAGGGCACCGGCGGCGCCAAGGCCCAGGGCGGCACGGCGGGACATGGTGGCCGAGGCGATGTCGCGGAAGTAGCTGTTGGAGCTGGTGTTGCAGACGTCACCGGCGCAGGCGTTGTCGCACTTGAGCGCACAGGTGACGGGGCTGCGCTTGCCCTTGGTATGGCCGAGCATGGGCAGCAGGGTGAACTTGCGGGCAGTTTCAGACATGGGGAACCTTCCAAGGAATCTCACTGGGGATGCCCGATCACCCTTCCAGCCTCTTCCTACGGCTGCCCATCAAATGGATGAACTTAGGGTGAACCCCCTGTGACCTGCAGGAACGCTGCCTATTCCCTCATCGGTTGCTCCGTACCTGCCGTTTTGAGGCCTCAAAACGACAATTACGGAGCAATCGATGGGGTGAGGAGGGCGTGGACGCGGCGGAGCCGGTCAAGCCACCAGTCCCGACGTTCCGCGGGCGCGGCAAACCGCTCCAGCAGCCCGACGTCGGCGGCCACGTCGCGGAGGCGGATGGCGCCGTCGTCGGCCACCAAGGGGTCCAGGGTGACGTCGGATTCAAACAGGGACACCGTGCCCAGGCCGCAGGCGTAGGGCAGCTCCGGCAGGGCGGCGGCCAGCGCCAGCCCGGCCCGGATGCCCACGGAGGTGTCCAAGGCGGAGCTCACGACGGCGGGAAGTCCGGCCTGTGCCACGATGTCCAGGGCGCGCCGCACTCCCCCAAGCGGCGCCACCTTGACCACGATCAGGTCCGCCGCGCCGGCCCGGGCAACGCGGAGGGGATCAGTTTCCTTGCGGACACTCTCGTCCGCCGCGATCAGCACCGGAGTCCCGGCGTCCCGCAGCCGGGACCGGACCTCGGCCAGCCCCTCAGTGGACCGCACCGGCTGCTCTGCGTACTCCAGCCCCACCGGCGCCAGCCGGGTCAGTGCCTCCACGGCGGCCGGTACGTCCCACCCGCCGTTGGCATCCACGCGCACGGCCGCGTCCGGTAAAGCGGCGCGGACGGCAGAAAGCCGCGCAACGTCGTCGTCCAGTGACTGCCCCTGCTCCGCCACCTTGACCTTAACGGCGTCCACCCGGCCGAACCGGGCCAGCACGTCCGGCACCCGGTCAGCGGAAACCGCCGGCACCGTAGCGTTGACGGGAACCGATGTCCGCAGCGGCGCGGGAAAGCCATGCCACCCAGCCTCGATGGCCGCGGCCAGCCACCGCGCGGCCTCGGCGTCGCCGTACTCCGGGAACGGGCCAAACTCGCCCCAGCCCGCGGGGCCGCGGAGCAGGAGGGACTCCCGCTGCGTGATCCCGCGGAACTTCACCCGCATGGGCAGGCTGACCACGTGGGCGCTGGCCAGCAGTTCCGCGAGCGGGGGAACTGGTTGGGGCGGGGTACCAGGGGCAGTCGGGAGACCGGGGTTGGGCATGCCGTTTACTGTACGCCGCTGGTCCGGAGCGCCCAGTTACTCCCGCACCACCCGGATGGTGCCCAGCGACGGGTCGGCCGGATCGGGCAGGACCATCCCGGCCTTCAACCCCGATTCCAGGTACTCAATGACCGCTTCGTTGATCCTCTCGCCGGGAACAACCACGGGAATGCCGGGCGGGTAGGGCGTGATCTGCTCGGCAGCGACCCGTCCCACAGCTTCCCGCGCGGGCACATCTTCACGGGGACCGAAGAAGGCGTCGCGGGGAAGGGCAACCGTCTCCAGTTCCAGGTCCCACGGCGAAGGCAGGGAAACCTCCGGAGGGGACGGAAGCGAAGGGGCTGCGTCAATAAGGGCACGCAACGCCGCCAGCAGCCGCTCCGCGGAGGCGTCGTCATCGGCCATCGACATGGTTGCCATGATGCGGCGGTGGTCACTGAGCCCCATGTCAATGCGGCAGTTCTCCCGCAGCCAGTCCGCCGCCTGGTAGCCGCTGATCCCCAGCCCAGAAAGGTCCATGAGGATCTGCAGCCGGTCCAGGTCGTGCGAGGATTCGGCGGCGAGGAGCTCGTCCTCCAGCACATGGATCCCGGGGAGCGCATCGATGTCCCGGCGCAGCCTCCGGGCCAGCCCCAGCGCATTGCCAAGGAGCTCGCCCCCGTGCTGGACCATCTGGCGGCGCCAGCCATCAATGGCCGAGTACAAAATGGCATTCGGGCTGGTGGTCATCAGCAGGTCAGCACACTGGGACAGGTGCGCGGCGTCCACCAGGTCCCCCTGGAGGTGGTAGACGGAACCCTGCTCGAATCCGGCACCCATCTTGTGCACAGACACCACACAGACGTCGGCGCCGGCGCTCATCGCCCAGGTGGGCAGGCCCTCATGGAAGGGCAGGTGCGCACCCCAGGCCTCGTCCACGATCAGGGGCTTCCCGCGGTCGTGGCAGATCTTCGCGATGGCGGCGATGTCTGCGCAGGTGCCGTAGGGCGTGGGGCTGACGATCAGGGCGCCGGCCGCATCCGGATGGCGCTCCCACATCTCCTCCACATCTGCGGGTGACGGCGGGTGGGCAATATGCAGGTTGGGGTCCCAGCGCGGCCGGATCCAGCGCGGCTGGATGCCGGAGAACACCAGTCCGGCCGTGATGGATTTGTGGGCATCGCGGCTGACCAGCAAATCACCTTTGCCGGCGGCAACGGCGATGACGGCAGCCTTTACGGACAACGAGCTGCCGCAGGTGGAGAAGAAGGCCTGGTCGGCACCCACGGCATCAGCCATCAGCTGCTCTGCCTTCTTCAGGTATCCGCCGGAGGAGGAGCGGTCGTCCAGGCCTGCCGAGGCGAGGACGTCCGCGCGGAATGTCTCCGCCCCAAGGATGTCCCGGACGCGGGGATCGGCGCCGCGGCCCTGCCGGTGGCCGGGCGGGGTGAAGCCGTAACGGTCCAACTTGTGATAGCTGTCCAATGCGTCCAGCAACGGCGCTTCGTTATGGTCCATGTTGTTGTTCCTTTCGTTGGATCGGTCAGTAAGGCCTTGTGCGGCGTTCAAAGCGGCGCGGACGACGGCGGCAGCACCGGCCGGCGGCCGGGCTAGGCTCCGGCGATGGTCGTCCAGACGCCAATGCCGCCTGCCACCACCATGACTGCCGCCGTGAACCAGCCGAGCGTGGCGGCGAGCCGGCCGTTGCGGTACTCGCCCATGATGGCCTTGTCCCGCGAGATCAGCATGGTGACCACCAGGAACGGGGCCGCTGCAATGCCGTTGACGGTGGCACTGAAGACCAGGAGGCCGATGGGGTCGGAGGAGAAGAAGCTGATGAGGACACCAGCCACCATGCCGATCCCCAGCAACGTGTAAAACAAGGGGGCGCGCCGCGGGCTGAGGTCCAGGCCCCAGTCCCTGCCGAGCAGGCCGGCCAGCCCCGCTGCCCCGGACGCCGCGAGTACCGGGACGCCGAGGATGCCGGTGCCGATGAACCCGGCGGCGAACAGGACCGTGGCGGCCGGTCCCACCACAGGGTCCAGCGCCTTGGCCACGTCGGCAGCCGTATTCACTTCGGTACCCTCCCTGCCCAGGGTTGCTGCCGTGGCTGCCATGATCGAGAACATCACCAGGACGGAGAAGACCATCCCGATGAACACGTCGGCCCGGGCCTTTCGGAGGGTGTGGGCGGCGACGGCAGCATCGGGGCGGTCCTTCAGTCCCACTGCCTCGTCCCCGCCGTGGTCCTCGGCGCGCAGCTCCTGCACCCGGTGGGCGCTCTGCCAAAAGAACAGGTAGGGCGAAATGGTGGTGCCAAGCACGGCCACAATCAGGCCAAGGTACTCCGGGGCGAAGCTGAACTTCATTCCCAGCATGCCTTCCAGGACGTCGGCCCAGTCCACATTGGCGACGAACAGGACGGCCACATACGCCAGCAGCGTGACGCAGAGCCATTTGAACACCTTCGCAATGACGGCAAACGACCCGCTCAGGAGCGCCGCGGCGATGCCAATACCCGCAAGCACGCTCCACACGTGGTCGGGGCCGGCGCCAAGCATCTGCATGCCCTGCCCGATCGCCATCAGGTCCGCGGCGGCGTTCAGGATATTGCCCACTAAGAGTGCGGTGATCAACACCGCAATCACCACCCGCGGGCGGCGGGAGAACTTGCGCCTGGCCAGCCTGCCCAGGCTTTCGCCGGTGGCCAGCGCCGTGCGGTCGCAGATCTCCTGGACGGCCATCATCATGGGCAATGTCACCGGCGCGGTCCACAGCATGCCGTTGGAAAAGACCGCCCCGGCCTTGGCGTAGGTGGCGATCCCCGACGGATCATCGTCCGCCGCGCCGGTCACTAGGCCGGGCCCGAGCATCGAACCGAAACGGCGCAGGAGCGACTTCCGTCCAACCCTCGCTGCCGGGTGATCGACTTGGGGCCGTCCGGTAATTTCGGCCTTGCTCATTCAGTTTTCTCCGCTCACCATCGACCGCTAAGCCGCCCAACTGCTAAGCATGCTTAGGATTAGTAGCCCATGGTAGACCATGAATCTGGAAGAAAAGTTCCGCAGCGGCGGATCAGATCCACTTGTTGTGCTTGAACGCAAGGTAGAGGACCAGGCCCATGGCCACCATCAGCCCCAGCGCATACGGATAGCCGTAGGTCCAGGCGAGCTCGGGCATGTTGGCGAAATTCATGCCGTAGATGGACGCCACCAGGGTGGGCGCGAACAGGATGGCAGCCCATGAGGAGATGCGCTTGACCTGCTCGTTCTGTTCGAAGCTGGACTCGGTCATGCGCTGCATCTCATCGTTTTGCCGCTGGGCCACTAGGGCGGCATTGACGGCGAGCGCGTTCTGGAGCAAAGCACGGAAGGACGCCACGCGCTCGTTGAGCCGGATGACGTGGTCCAGGACGTCCCGGTAGTGGTCCCGGAGTTCTGTCGCCTGTTCGCGGTCCGGTGTTCCGGCCATCAGGGCCTGCAGGATTCCCGCGAGCGGGCTGGTGGCGCGTTGGAAGGTGATGACCTGGCGGGACAACTCATAGATCCTGCGGGACACGTCGGGGTCCGCGCCAAAGAGGTCGTCCTCGATTTCGTCGATGTCGTTCTCCAGGCCGGCCACCACCGGTTCGTATTCGTCCACCACCTGGTCCAGGATCCCGTACAGCACCGCGTCAGGTCCCAGGGCCAGGAATTCGGGCATGGCCTCCATCCGGCGCCGGACCTTGGCCAGGTCGGGGGATTCGGCGTGCCGGACGGTGACCACGTACTCGTCGCCGACAAAAACATGGATCTCCCCGAAGTCCACCTTCTCTTCATCGTCGCGGTACCTGGCGGGCCGGAGCACCAGGAACAGGCACTCGCCGTAATGCTCCAGCTTGGCCCGCTGGTGGCCGGCGAGCGCGTCCTCGATGGCCAGGGCGTTGAGGTCGAATTCCTCGCCCACGGAGTGCAGTTCCTCCGGGTCCGGCCGGTAGAGGCCGATCCACGCCATCCCCTCGCGCTGGCGGAGCAGGAAGTAGGTCTCGTCAAGGTCTTCCGGGTCCTCGGTGCGGAGCCCGTTCACGTACACCGCGTTATCGATGATGGTCACGGCTCCGCCTCCCGCTCTTGCTCCCAGTCGTCCAGCAGGGCCGGCATCCGGGAATTGAGGAAGCGGTAGAACCGGGCCATCTCCGCCACCCGGGCCCGCGCCGCCGATCCTTCAGGGAGTGTTTCGGCCGTCGCGTCGGTCAGGGCCGCAAGCTTTTCGTAGACGGGGCTGTTGCGCATGGACGCCACGTACCATTCGTCCTGGTGCAGGGCGTAGAGGTCGCGGCGGCTTCCGGGCTGTGAGACCCGGTGCACGAAGCCCACGGCCTGCAGGTACCGCACGGCGCCGGAGACGGCAGCGGCGCTTGCCCCCAGCTGCTCGGAAAGCTCTGCAGCGGTGAGGCTCCCCTGCTCCGAGGACACCAGCGCCAGCAGTGTCCGCGCGGGCATCTTTGGAAACCCGGCCGCCGCGAAGGCGGCCGCAGTCCGTTCGGCAGCGGCCGCCGTGGCACCAGCGGCGGCGGTGAGTTCCGGGGCCCGGGAGCCAACCACGTCGGCGTCTGCGCTCATGCCGCGCCAACCTCCCTCCGCCGCATCGCCGCCACAGCCAGCGCGGCGGCAACCGCGGCAACCAGCAGCATCCACCAGGCGCCGCTCCAGTCCGTGGCGTCCCCATGCGGCACCGGCGTGTGGGTGAACGGCGACAGGTCGCGCAGGCTTTGGTCAATGCCCAGCATCCCGCCGAAAATGCCCAGCAGCACCCCCAGGGCCAGCAGTCCCCAGCTGGCCCC
This sequence comes from Arthrobacter sp. SAFR-044, assembly GCF_059414985.1. Taxonomy (NCBI): domain Bacteria; kingdom Bacillati; phylum Actinomycetota; class Actinomycetes; order Micrococcales; family Micrococcaceae; genus Arthrobacter; species Arthrobacter sp. SAFR-044. The sequence continues at coordinate 475,686 of NZ_JBPFDN010000002.1, forward strand.
GATGGTGGCGGCGGGCCACAGGACGAACACCAGGGCCGGAACGGCCAGGTAGATCAGTGCCGCCGGCAGCTGGGCCAGGGCGGTTTGCCAAAGGGCATCGGCGGGCATGGATTCATCGCCGGAGCCGGTGAGGGTGGCCCACGCGCCCACCCCCGTGAGTCCCACCACCAGCACCACGGCGGCCGCGCCGAGCAGCAGGTAACCGGCCAGCCACCGGACGCGTCCCACCGGGGCGGACAGCAGGAGTTCGGCGGTTCCTGCCGCTTCCTCCTGCCGCAGCCTCGCCACCGCCTGCAGGGCACACGCCGCAGCCAGGACCCCTGCCATGGAAAACAGCACCGACACCATGAGCTGGGTGAGCGAGGTTCCCTGCGACTGGAGCATGGCCCGCATCACGGCGGTGATGTTGGTGTCCGGGGTGTCGACGGCGGCAATCGCCGTTCCGAGCGACCCCGCCAGCAGGCCCAGGGCCAGGCCGCCCAGGCCCCACCCGAAAATCGATCCGGCCTGCAGCCGCAAGGCGAGGGCCACGGGACTGCGAAGGCCGCCCCGGGCGGCGGCACGTCCGGGCCGCGCTTCCCAGACGCTGGCCCCGTTGTCGCGCGTGCGGAGGATGAGCCAGGCAGCTGCGAGGCAGCCGACGGCGAGCCCCACCGGCAGCAGCAGCGGCCAGCCGCGGTTCCCTGAGTAAGCGTATGTCTGCTGGCCCCAGCCGATGGGCGAGAACCAGCTGGCGGCCCCTTCGGTCATGGTGGTCCCGTCGGTGCCGGGCGTACCGGTGGCATCCCCGATCCCGCGCAGGACGTAGGCCAGGGCAACCAGTGCAGCGGACACACCGTTGGCACCCCGTGATGTGCCCATGAACTGGGCCACCAGCAGCCCCACGCCCAGGAACGAGAGTCCGACGGCGCCCGTTGCGGCTCCAGCAGCCAGGGAACCTTGGGGGTCCAGGCCCTGCGACAGGAAGCCGAAGTACACCGCGAGCGACACGAGGATGTTCGCCGTGATTCCGTGCAGCAGGGTTGCCGTGGTGGGCATCAGGCGTCCCGCGGGCGTGGCGGCCACCAGTTCCGCGCCGCCGGATTCCTCGTCGGCCCTGGAGTGGCGGACCGCCAGGAATGTGCTCATCAGGCCTGCCAGCAGGGCAAGGAACGCGTAGATCAGGAAAAACGTGAAGGCCCCTTGGTCTGCGCCGCGGGGCAGGCCGCGGAGCATCAGGATGGCGGGGGTGGCGATGGCCACCTGCAGGATCTCGGTGCGGCTGGCCACGTTGCCGTAGGTCTGGGTGACGGCGGCGGCCGCGAACAGGGCAAACGCACCGATGGCCACCACCCAGCTCAGGAGCTGCCAGCGGTCCCGGCGCACCCGCTGGCCCCAGAGGACCAGGAGGACGCCCATGTCAGCTCCGCCCCCTGGCACCGAGCAGGTGCCGCCGGGAACCGTGGTTCCCTTCGGCCAGATGCTGATCCGGGGTCTCAGCGCCAAGGGAGGTGTCACCGTAATGCCGCAGGAACAGCTCCTCGAGGGACGGCGGGACGATCGTCAGGCCCTGCACGCCCAGGGCACCCAGGACTGGAAGCACCTCGGCGATCCGGTCCGCGTCGGCCCTGAACCGGACGCGCCCGGCGTCGACCGTCAGGTCATGCACCGCACCCAGCCGGGCCAGGGCCTCCGCATCCAAGCCGTCCGCCGCGAAGGAAACTTCGGACCTGGTGAGGTGCCGCAGGGAGTCCAGGGTGCCGCCGTCGACGATCCTGCCGGCGCGGATGATGCTCACGCGGTGGCACAGCACCTCCACCTCCGAGAGGATGTGGCTGGAAAGGAGCACGCTGGCCCCGCGGTCGACGGCGGCGAGCAGCTCACCCCGGAACACCTCCTCCATGAGCGGGTCAAGGCCGCTGGTGGGCTCGTCCAGCAGGTAGAGCTCCGCTTCGGTGGCCAGCGCGGCGATGAGCGCAACCTTCTGCCGGTTGCCCTTGGAATAGGCGCGTCCCTTCTTCGCCGGATCGAAGTCGAAGACCTGGCACAGGTGGTCCTTGCGGCGGCGGTACGCGGCACCGTCAGCCGTGCCGCCGCGCAGCCGGGACAGCAGGTCGATGGTTTCGCCGCCGGACAGGTTCGGCCAGAGCCGGACATCGCCGGGGACGTAGGCCAGGCGGCGGTGCAGTTCCACCGCCTGGGTCCATGGCTCATACCCCAGGACCGTTGCGGAGCCGGAGGTTGCCCGGGCCAGGCCCAGAAGGACGCGCAGGGTGGTGGACTTTCCCGCGCCGTTCGGGCCGAGGAATCCGTGGATCTCCCCGCGCTGGACTTCCAGGTCCAACCCGTCAAGGGCCCTGACGTGGCCGAAGTGTTTGTGCAACCCCACTGTCTGGACAACGGTGTTCATGGTCCAAGTCTTTAAAGTTTTCACAACTTTGTGAAGGTACTAAAGTCCCAGCTATGACCCCCGACAGATCCGTGCCAGGCGCGCAGGCCACCCGATCGTCAACGGCACCGCTGTATGCGGCGGGGTTTGTCACCGCTTTCGGCGCCCACAGCATCGCGGCCGGGCTGGGCTCGCAGAGCGAAAACATCGGCCTGACCCTCCTGAACCTCGGCATCTTGCTGGCCCTCTACGACGGGGCCGAGGTGTTCCTCAAGCCCGTCTTCGGCGCCCTCAGCGACCGCATTGGCGCCAAACCGGTCATCGTCGGCGGGCTGCTCGCCTTCGCGGCACTGTCGCTGATTGGCCTCGGCGCTGCCGACCCGTTCATCCTGGCCCTGGCCCGGCTGGGACAGGGGGCTGCAGCGTCGGCCTTCTCGCCGTCGTCGTCCGCCATGGTGGCCAGGATGGCCCGCGGCGGAAAGGCTGGGACCTACTTTGGCCGGTACGGTTCCTGGAAGAGCCTGGGTTACATCATTGGCCCGCCGCTGGGGGCGGGCCTGATCCTGGCCGGCGGCTTCCCGCTGCTGTTCGGCACCCTGTCGGCGCTGGCCGCGGCCACGGCCGTGTGGGTGCTGGTGTCGGTGCCGCGCCTGGCACCGCTGCCGCGCAAGCGGTACACCGTGATGGACCTGGCCCGGCAGGTGGGAGAGCGCCGTTTCCTGGTCCCCACGCTGGTGCTTGCCGCCTCGACCGGCGCGCTGGGTGCCGCCGTCGGCTTCCTCCCGGCGCTGGCCACGCGGCACGGACTGGACGCCTTCGCCGGCACGGCGGCGGTGAGCGTGGTGGCACTGGGCTCGGTGCTCACCCAGCCGTGGATCGGCAGGCTGCGGGACCGGCACGCCGTCAGCGACAATAAGGGCACGACGACGGGCCTGCTGCTGATTGCCGCGGGCATCGCTTTGGTGGCGGCCGCCCCGGGAGTGGTCACCATCTTCGTTGCGGCTGCACTGATTGGGTCGGGCATCGGCGTGGCCACCCCGCTTGGGTTCGCGCACTTGGCGGACACCACGCCGCCGGAGCGGATGGGCCGGACTATGGGCTCGGCAGAGCTCGGGCGCGAACTGGGCGATGCCGGCGGACCCCTGCTGGTGGGGGCCATCGCCACGGCAACCGCCCTGCCGTTCGGACTGGGCGCGCTGGCGCTGCTGGTGGCCGCCGCGGCCGTCCCCCGGCTGGACCCGGTCAGCCCCGCGGGCTGAGCGGGCTTCCAGCTTTTTGTGTCACCCTTAACCGCGATGACTTCTTCACGGCAACTTTCCACCAGGACTCCGGCACGGCCTGCCCCGGGCTCGGCGTTCCTGTTTGTGCTGTCCACGGTGGCGTGCATTGCCGGGCTGGTTGCCACCTATTGCTTCTTCGTCCAGACCACCACGGGCCAGTTCATCGACGAGTCCGCGCTGGTGGAAGCGGTGGAGATCCACGGGCCCGCGGGCAAGGCCGCCACCCGGTTCCTCGACTGGCTGCCGACGATTTCACTGGTGATGGCCGCCGTCGTGGTCCTGTTTGTCACCGTGATCCGGCGGCACTGGGCGGAGGCCGGGATGGCCGTGGCCGCGTGCATCGGCGCGAACGTGGCAACGCAGGTGCTGAAGGACCTGCTGCCGCCGCGCCCGGACAAAGGTGTGCTGACCCTCGAGCTGAACTCGCTTCCCTCCGGCCACACGACGCTGGCGGCATCCGCTGCTGCGGCCGTGTTCCTGATGGCGTCCCCGCGCTGGCGCCCCATGGCCGGCTTCATCGGCGGCTCCTTCGCCATCGCCTCCGGGGTGTCCACGCTGATCAACCAGTGGCACCGCCCCGCGGACGTGGTGGCAGCGTTCCTGTTGGTGGGCGTATTCATGATTCCGGCCGGCTGGCTGATCCTCCAGCGGGGATCCTGGCGCGAGTGGGACGGGTTCGGCGACCACATCGGCTCTGCCCGGATCTGGCTTACGTTGCCCGTACTGATTGGTCTGGCTTCGGCCGGCGTCGCGGTGTACTCGCTCATCCGGATTGCGCCCAGCCCCTGGCAGGAAACCAGCACCACCAACTACTTCTGGGCCGGCATCTCGCTGATCGTGATCGCGGGGTACCTGGCCACGGTGGCCACCACCTCCCTGTTCGCCTTCGCCGCACGACGGCGGCGCGCACCCAGGCGGTAAGGGTTTAACTGGGCGTATCCCGGGAGTCCCGTCCCATGCTTTCCTCCAAAGCTGCCGCGAGCTCCAGTTCGTCGAGGTACCGGGCGGCCGGGCGCCCGGTGGCCTGGGCCAGCCGCTCCAGCGTGGCAAGGTGCTGGCGGGCCAGCTCGATGGCCAGTTCCTCCACGATGCTTGGTCCGTTGCGCACCACAAGGTCGCTGAGGAATACCTGCAGGCTCCCGGCGGGGCGCCCCTTGGCTTCAATGTCCGCTGCAACGAGCCTCGTGAGGGCAGCCGCGGCGAGTGCAGGTTTGTCGCTGAAAAGCTCCACGATGACCCCCTGTAGCAATGGGCTGGGATGGGAAACAACGGCATGTGTTGCTACAACTTAGCCCTTCCGCACCTGCCCCGTAAGGGGTCATGAGTCCTGAGTTAAAGGATGGCGCCGGAAAGGTTTTCGAGGCATGGATTGAGGACGGGGTGCCGGGTAGCACATCCGGCGTTATGCCGGGAAGTCTTGAGGCAACCTTGAGGGATTGGAGTCCCCCAGCTTGATCGGCGCGGTGAATAGTTGCAGGTGCCAGGGCGGCGTTTTGAAGAGGGCGCCGCCCGGCACTCCCCCTCCCCGCCCTTTCAGTTGCGGCGCGCAGCGATCCTGCGTCAGGGGTCGAGCCGCTTCCGCAGGAGGCAGAACTCGTTTCCTTCCGGGTCCTGGAGGACGTGCCACTGCTCGTCGCCGGTTTGCCCCACATCGGCCGGCCGGGCACCGAGGGCCAGCAGCCGTTCCAGCTCTGCGTCCTGGTCCCGGTCCACCGGGTTGACGTCGATGTGCAGCGGCAGCCTTCCCACCCGCGGGTTGCTGCTGGCGCTCAGGATAATCGTGGGCTGCAGTCCGCCGAACCCGGCGTCGGGCGGCCCGATCTCAATCGCCCCGTCCTCCCGGTCCAGCTCGACATACCCAAGGACGTCACTCCAGAACCGCGCAAGCAGTTCGGGGTCGTCGCAGTTCAGGACCAGTTCGCTGATTCGGCATGACATGGTGCCAGTATCCAGCTCGGCGGGAGACGGTGCCACTGCATGGGGGGATGCAGCGGCACCTTCTTCCGCCGAGCTGGCAGACCCTCCTTGTGCCGATACGTGGGCTGCGGTGGCTTAAAGACAATTCTGCACGGCCAACCTCAGGAAGCGGGGAGGTAAAACGTCAACAGAAGCTCAAGTTATGTGAAGCTCCAGCAGGCGTGCGGTCTGCGCTTCTCCTCTCTTAACGAATCACCCCCACAGCAGCGCGCCAACTACTTTCGCCCGGGAAGGGCAGCGTCAAGAATGTCCAGGGCGTTGGCACGCATGGCACCAAATGCCTGGTCGGGCCGGAGGCCTGCCACGTCCCGGAGCCAGACGTAGGGTTCAATCCCGGCAACAGCGCGAAGCCGCACGGCGAGGGCGGCGATGTCGATCGCGGATCCGGCGGCTTCCAAGGGCGACAGGGCGTCGCGGTACCAGCCCACAGCACGGCCGCCGCGAAGGGTGGGACGGGCAGCGCCGGGCGTAAGGGACAGCCGCAATGACGCCCGCAACTGCGGTTCCCAGGCCCGGATGAACTCGAAGTGCGCGTCCAGGGTGCGCACCAGGCGGGCACGGACGTCCGACGGCGGGTCCTCGCCGAGCAGCGACCCCAGCCCGGTCTCCGGGAGGGCAGCGTGCAGGAGGGCTTTCTTGTCCGGAAAATACCGGTAGGCAGTGGTCCGGGATATGCCGGCAATGGCGGCGACGTCGGCAACGGACGGGTCCCGGCCCTCCTTCAACAGTTCCCGGAGGACTGCCACCAGCTCTTCCCGCGTGCGCGACTTTTGCCGGACCCTGCCGGTCTCCAAATATTTTTCATTGTGGTGGGCGGACACAAGACTTATGATACCTATGTACCGTCATGGCACTGATGTCCCATAAACACAAACAACTCATCCAGGGGTTTCCCGTGGCCGATCCCATTGCAGTGAATCCACAGCATTACCGGCTCGTCTTCGAAAACGACAGGGTCCGCGTCCTTGAGTACAGCGACGGCCCCGGAGACAGCACCGGAACCCATTCCCACCCGGACAGCGTGATGGTCACGCTCAGTTCCTTCGCCCGCCGCCTCCGATCGGGAGGCCGGGAAGTCGACGTGGAGCTGCAGGCAGGGCAGGCCCGCTGGCTTGACGCGCAGGAACATTCAGGCACCAACACCGGCTCCACCCCTACACACTGCCTCTTCATCGAACTGAAGGAACCACGCCAGGAAACGTCCGGCATGGATGAGCAGCATCTGCCGGCCACCCACACCGGCCGCCTTGGCCCTGTCCCTTCTTAGTAACGGGATACCCGCCAGCCGCAGGAGGCAGGCGGGTATCCGATAAAAGGCAATACCTATGCCCCGCCCCCTCGGAGCAACAGCCTGCACCAGGCGTCCGTCAGCCACTCGGCGAACTGGCCGGCCGTCCACCCCCGCTGGTCCACCAGCAGCACCCAGTACTCAGGGCCGTTCATGCTCCAGACCGCGTCGGCGAGTTCCGTGGCCGGACGGTCCGTTCGCAGTTCCCCGGTGGCGGCGAGGTCCTCAATGAACTTCAGCATGTTCGCTGCGCGCCGGTCCGAAATCCCGGTCCAGAGCGCAGCACAGTCTGGATCGGTTCCGGCCGCGTCACGCAGGGCCAGATAGACCGGGGCAAGACGGGGCTGGATGCCGGCCAGGGCGTGGGCATAGATCGAGATCTTCCCGGCCGCCCCCTTCGCCTCCCGCAGGCGGATCACGTAATCGCGGTCCCCTGCGGGCACCGCCTGGCCGGTCCCCGAAATGGCAGTTTCCACCACTTCCCGCAGCAGGTCCGGCTTCCGTCCGATGGTCGCGTAGATGGTATCGACGGCGACTCCGGCCTGCCGCGCAATGCCCGCCACGGTGGTGGAACGATAGCCCTCCCCCACAAACAGCTCGCGGGCAGCAGCCAGCACGGCGTCACGGGTCGCGGCCGCCTGCTCCTTGCGCCGCGGCGAATGGTAGCGGCGTGCCGGGGCATTGACTTCGCTCATGGCCGGGCCTAGCCTTAATTCATCCGAGTATTCTTCGGATGAATTGTAGCAGGAAGCCCGGGACCGCAGCGAAGTCAGGAACAGCGGACGGGGGCGGAAGGGCAGGGCATCATGTCAGAGCACTTCGATACCGTGGTGATAGGCGGCGGCCAGGCGGGATTGGCCATGGGCTACCACCTGTCCCGCCTGAAGCGCCCCTTCCTTATCCTCGACGGGAACCCGCGGACCGGAGACAGCTGGCGCAACCGCTGGGACTCCCTCCGGTTATTCACGCCTGCCCGGTACGACGCCCTTCCCGGCAGCCGTTACCCCGGCCCGCAGTGGTCATATCCGGGCCGGGAGGAGTTCGCTGACTACCTCAGCAGCTATGCGGAGAAGTTCGAACTGCCGGTACGGAACAACGTCCGGGTCAACCGGCTCAGCCACAACGGGCACGTCTTCGTCATCGAAACCGGCAAGGGCCGCATCGACGCGGACAACGTGGTGGTTGCCCCGGGCTGGGACCGTAAGCCGAAGGTTCCGGCATTCGCGCAGCAGTTGAATCCGGACATCAGGCAGCTCACGGCGGGAAGCTACAAGAGCCCGGAGGATCTCACCCCTGGCCCCGTCCTGGTGGTCGGCGCCGGAAACTCCGGAGCCGACGTCGCGCTTGAACTCGCGGCCATCCGAAAGACTTATCTCTCGGGCAGGCACCCCGGGGAAATCCCCTGGCCCATCGACGCTGTGGCGGCAAGGCCGCTCACGCTCGCCGTGTTCTTCGCCTTCTCGCACCTCCTGACCCTCGGCACGCCCATGGGCAGGAAAGCCCGCCCGCAGATCCTTGCGCACAGCGGGCCGCTGGTCAGGGTGAAGAACCGCGACCTGGTGCGTGCCGGCGTCGAACGTGTTGCCAGGACGGAAGGCATTAAAGACGGCCTGCCGCTGCTCGCGGACGGAAGAACGCTCGGCATCACCAACGTCGTCTGGTGCACCGGGTTCACCCCGGATCTGGCGTGGATTGACCTGCCGGTGTTCGGCCCGGACGGGGAGCCGCAACAGGACCGGGGCGTGGCCAAAGCCCAGGCGGGACTGTATTTCCTGGGCGCCACCTTCCAGCAGTCGCTGGCCTCTTCCATGGTCCACGGCGTGGGCAGGGACGCAGCCGCTATCGCCCGGCTCATGGCCGCAAAAGCGCACCGCGCAGTAACAGCAGCGGGCCAGGCTCCCAGCAGGGTCAGGCCGGAAGGTTCAGCTGCTCCACAATGAGGCGGGCGGTCGCGGGGTCGCCAAGGATCCGGAAATGCCCGGCGACCGGCAGCTCAATGTTGGTGGCCCCGGGCAGGACGCTCCGCTCCGGAATGTGCGGATCGAACGGCCCGTAGACGGACGTGATGCGGCTGTTGATGGCCAGCTCGCGGGACATCTGGAGGGTCAGGGCGTTCCGCGGCGAGAAGATCCGCAGGCTGGGCAGCAGCATGTACCGCGCGTAGCGCGAGCCGGAAAACGGCGCGCACACGGCGATCATCCGGTCGATCCGGTGCTCAGGATCCAGGGACAGCATGGTGAACTTGCCGATCAGGCCGCCCTTGCTGTGCGCCACCAGGATGGCATCATGCAGCCCCGCTTCCTCCAGGTGCTGGGCCACCAGTTTGGCGGCGTCCGGCACCTTCAGCTTGTTGCGCTGGAGCACCGTGACCACATGCACGGGATGCCCGGCGTCGTGGATGGCCTGGATGAGCGGCATCATGAACTGCCAGTTTTCGTACACGCCGGGGATAATCACCACCGGCGGGCGGGTTCCGTTGCGGAAGGACGCCGGCTGCACGCGCGAGAAGAATCCACGGACCTGCCAGCCCGCGGCATACACGTAGTCCTGCGCCCACCACACAGCCTTCTGCAGCGGACCGATACGGGCAGCGGCGCCGGGATCACTCATGAATCGAGAATAACCTTGCCCGGCGGCGTACCCACCAACCGGGCCCGCAAACACGCCTCAGTAGTTGCGCCGGTGCTTCAGGCGGGGAATGACGACGGCGAACACGGCCGCCGCCGCGAAGCCCAGGACGCCCGTGGCTGAGATCCCCGGGCCCAGGGACGCGAGGGCCGTCACCCCGGAGAGGAGGACCGGTCCCCCGGTGGAGCCGGCGTCGGCCATGAACCGCCAGAGGCCCAGGAATTGCCCGCGGCCGCGGTCCGGCGAGAAATCCGCGCCCAGGGTCATCACCAGCCCGGAGCTGATGCCGTTGCCGAACCCGATCAGCAGCGCGGCCAGCAGCAGCCCCACGAAGGACCCGGTCATCGGGATCAGGAGCAGCGCGGTCCCCATAAGCAGCGTGGACGGAACCGCCACCCACTGCCGGCCCTTGCGGTCCATCAGTCTTCCGGCCGGATAGAACACCAGCATGTCAATGGCGCCGGACAGCCCGTAGATCAGGGACGCGGAGGTGGCGTCCATGCCCAGATGGTCGGACCAGAGCGGGATGACCACCTGCCGGGAGGACCGCAGCGCGCTGAGCAGCAGGATTCCCATCCCCAGCGAAAGGAACACACCCGCATGCGACACCGCCACGCTACGGAGCGTGGGCTGGGGGCCGCCGTCCCCGCCCAACCGGACCTCCGGCGTCGTCAGGTCCGGGATGGTGAGGGACAGCAGTGCGGCGGCCGCCATGGCCACCACCCCCACCCAGTAGGCGCCGGCAATGCCGAAGAACTGCATCACCGCAGCCCCCGCGAACGGGCCGATGAACACGCCGATCCTGTTGACGCCGCCCAGCGTGGACAGCGCGCGGGCGCGGAACGCCACGGGGACGGCCTCGGTGAGGTACTTTTGCCGTGCCAGGCCAAAGACCGCCCCGGACATCCCGACGACGGTCATCGCCACGGCGAGCAGCCACAGTCCGTTCGGGGCCAGGGCGGAGGTGGCGGCCGCCGCGAGGGCCAGGCCGGCAGCGACGGCGGCGCCCACGATGGACCAGCGTTCGCCGAAGCGCAGGGTCACCAGGGACGCCGGCAGGTTGAAGAACCACGATCCGAGCCCGATCAGGGTGACGATCAGGGCGGCCACGGCCACCGAGGCGCCAAGGTCGCGGGCGGACAACGCCACCACCGGAAGGATGGCGCCCTGACCGATTCCGAAAAGCAGTGTGGGGCCGAAAGCGGCCACCGCAATACTGCGCAGGCTGAAGGGCTCGGGGTCATCCGGGGAAGTCATCAGATTTATCCTATGGCTGCCGGATCCGGACCCCCTGCATTGGAAAGGGGGTACGGTACGGGGTTTCCACCGCCGCCCTGCATCCTAGAATCTCCCTACGCAGTAGGTTGGGGGGATCCAGGATGGTGGGACAGCAGGGAAGTCCACGTGAGGAAGGAATTGTGGAGCGCCTGCAGGACCTGGTCCTGAAGAGCCCGGATATGGCCGAACTCCTCCACGAACTGGTGACTCTCTCTGCCGCAGCACTGTCCGTGCACAGCAGGCTGCTTTGCGGGGTCACGATGGTGCGGAAGAAGAAACCAGCCACCGTGGCCACGAGCCACCCCCGCGTCAAAGCCATGGATGAGCTGCAGTATGCCTATGGCGACGGGCCGTGCCTGGCCGCCCTTCGGGACCTGGAAACCGTCTACATCCCCACGTTGCATGATGAGAGCCGGTGGCCACACTACTGCGCCACGGCCTGGTCCGAAGGCATTCGCTCCATCCTCTCCGTTCCGCTGCCGCTGGAGGGGGAAGCAAGCGCGGCACTAAATCTTTACGCGGCCCAAACCCACGCGTTCAGCGACGAGGCGATCCACAAAGCGCAGGGGCACGCAGCCCAGGCCTCCAAGGCACTGCGCGTGGCTGTGCGGCTGGCGCAACTGACGGAGGACCGGGACAACCTCGCTGCGGCGCTGGAGTCCAGGACCACCATCGACCTCGCCACCGGAATCATCATGGCGCAGAACCAGTGCAACCAGGACACAGCCATCAGGGTGCTGCGGAGCGCCTCCAATACCCGCAACCGCAAGCTCAGGGAGGTAGCGGCCCTGCTGGTGGCGTCCGTGGGCAAGGATCCGAACGTCATCACGCACTTCGACTGAGGGCCACTGCTGCTCCGTCAGTCCTCAGCGGGCCCGCGGCTGGAGCCCGGCGAGGGCACGGAACAGATTTACCAGCTCAACGATGGCGCCGATGATCGTACCCATGATGCCAAGAACCAGGAGCACGCGTACCAGAACGGGCCAGCCGGACCAGCTGGTGCCGAAGTCGAAGGGGAAAACCTCCCAGAGGCGCATCATGGCAGCCAGCCCGATGCCCATGACCACCAGGTTGCCCAGCGCCAGGAGTGCCCTGGCATGGATCACCGCGCAGACCACGTTCACCACGATGGCGGCAATCAGGGATGCATTAATGAGGTCCAAAGCGCGGGGCATGTCCGCCGTCAGGAACGGCACTATCCGCCAGCCCGGCCAGATGTTGATGCCGTACAGCAGCAGGGCGTTGACGATGGCGGAGCCAATGTTTCCGCTCCGGCTCACGGTGGTCCTGTCCGCCATGCCACCCTCCTCACCGGTCCGTGGGCTCCCGCCCGTTCTGGAATCGATTGCTCCGTACTTGTCCTTTTCAGGGGTCAAAACGGCAGTTACTCAGCAATCGACGCCGGGAACGGGGCGCGTTGGCCCTAAGTCATGTGCTACCAGAATCAGGTTAGGGCCGGGGCGGCGGGAAGTGCCGAAGGTCCCAGGGCGCCGGGCCGGGAACGGAAGGACGTTGGACGGCGAGGAGCTGGCTGGAACCGGAAGGTTACCCAGCGCCTTAGGGGCTGCCCGGGTCAGTAGCCCGCCAGGACCTCGGCGGCCTTGCCGTCCGCCGCCGCGTTCACCAGTTCCTCTGCCACGATATGCAGCTTGGTGTTGGCGTGCTGGCTTCTGGTGGCCAGGACCTGGAATGCCGTCTGGCCGTCCACACTCCGCAGCACCATGACGATGCCCTTGGCCTGCTCTATGAGGGCCTTGTGCCCGAACGCACCCTCGATGGCTTCCTCGGCGGCGTGCTGGGACTCGATGCGCAGGCTTTGGGTCACGTCCACCATGAATCCGCGGACATACTCCACCTGCCCCGACGGCTCGGCAACGGCCTGGACGGCAGAGAAAACGCGGCGTTCCTTGCCGCGGACGTCCATGACCCGGTGGAGCAGCGCCCCTTGGCCGCCACCATCAAGGAGGTTTGCCCAGAGGGCGCGTACCGGTTCGCGGTCCAACGGGTGTTTGTGCGCCATGAACAGCTCCATGGTCGGCACCACCTCGCCCGGCTTGAAACCGTGGATGCCGAACATGCCCTCAGACCACTCCATCTTTCCGGAGGTAACGTGCAGCTTGAAGGTTCCGGAGGGACAGTGCGCAGAGGGCTTGAGCGGAAAGAGATACGTATCAAGCTTCGACCACATACAGTCCTCCCAATGTCAGGTGCGGCCCCCGGCGGGCTAACGGCACCAACCCTAGCTGAACGGGCTTGGAGGACAAGTCATATTCTGCCCTGCGGGCTCCGCAAAAGTGTGGGGGTCACAACAAGCCCGCGAAGGAGTAGCGTTCGCCATATGGGGCGCTGATGATCTGCGCCCAGAGCCAAGGGGAGGTCATTTAATGGGTGAAGTGTGGATCCGCACGCTGGGCAACGGGCTGGTCCGGGCAGACCGGGTTACGGAAATTTCATCCACCCGGGGGTCCCTTCACGAGGACCGCGGGTATTCACTGAAAGTCATCGTGGACGGCAAGGGCCACGTGCTGATTGACGACGGTGGGGTGCAGGGTTCGCTGTCCGAGCGGCTGGAATACGCCAGGCACATGGAGGACGCCCTGCTGCTTGCCATCGATGAGGCGCGGGAGAACGACGCGTCCATGGTGATCTCGTACGAGCCGGAACGCGAGCGCTGGTCATCGGCCCCCGTGTCCGTATTAACGGGAAGGCTCCCCGAAGTCGTCTGAAGCGGGGGGAAGCCCCCAACCAGCCGGCAGTTCTTGTCGTTTTGGGTGCTGATAACGACAAGGACTGCGAGCCAGTTGGGGGCTGCAGCACAAACTCAGCTGTGGGTCGGTTCCTCCACCAGCGCCGTGGCGATGCTGGCGGCATCCTCCAGTGCGGCCAGGAACCGCTCGGCGTCCAGGGCCGCGGCGCAGCCGGTGCCCGCGGCGGTGATGGCCTGCCGGTAGCGGTGGTCCACGGCATCGCCGCAGGCAAAGACGCCGGGCAGGTTGGTGCAGGTGGTGGGCGCATCCACCTTGATGTAGCCCTCTTCGTCAAGGTCCACCTGGCCGGCCACCAGCTCGGTGCGCGGCAGGTGCCCGATGGCCACGAAAATGCCGGTGGCGTCCTGGTGGCGGGCCTCACCGGTGCGGGTGTCCGTCAGGGTGACGCCGCTGACCTTCCCGTCGCCGTGGATGGCGGTGACGGCGGAGTTCCAGGCGAAGCGGATCTTGGGGTTGTCCTTGGCGCGCTGTGCCATGATGCGGGAGGCGCGCAGTTCGCCCTTGCGGACGACGACGGTGACGGACTTTCCGAAGCGGGTCAGGAAGGTTGCTTCCTCCATGGCGGAGTCGCCGCCGCCCACCACGATGATGTCCTGCTCGCGGAAGAAGAATCCGTCGCAGGTGGCGCACCAGGAGACACCGTGGCCGCTGAACTTCTTTTCCTCCGGCAGGCCGAGTTCCTTGTAGGCGGATCCGGTGGCCAGGATGACGGCCTGGGCCTCGTAGGTCTCCCCGCCGCCGGTGACCACGCGCTTGACGTGACCCTTCAGGTCAACGGACGTGGCGTCGTCGTACTCAATGCGTGCGCCGAACTTCTCCGCCTGCTGCTGCAGCCCGTCCATCAGCTCGGGGCCCTGGACGCCAGCGGGGAAGCCCGGAAAGTTCTCCACTTCGGTGGTGTTCATCAGCGCGCCGCCGGCAGTGACGGACCCGGCCAGGACCAAAGGGTTCAGTCCGGCACGGGCGGCGTAGATGGCGGCGGTGTAGCCGGAGGGGCCGGAGCCGATGATGATCAGCTGTTCTTTGCTCATTGCTTGTCCTTCGGTGGCGGTGCTACTGGGCGTCCGCGTGCTGCGCGGGCAGGAGTCGGGTGGTCAGTTGTTCAGTGCGTGCGTTGATCACCACGTCCGATTGTTCCATTGCCTGGACGCTCAGGGCCAAGACGAGGATCCCGGTGGCCGGAGGTGTTTCCCAAACTGGGAGGAAACTGCGGTCGATGTAATAAACGTCACTGTGTTGCGCGCATCACATTCGTTGCCTAATCTAGTTGAGGCTTAAGCAAACAGGCCATGCAAGAAGCTGCAGCGTCGCAGCCAATGCCGGGGAAGGCTTTACATCGTGAACTCCAAGCTCAATATCGTGGTCCGGGTCGACCTGGACCACAGCAAGGCCCAGGTGATTGCAAAGGGGCATATCACCATCCACAGCGTCAACGCCCTCTATGTCGTGGCAAAGCGTGCCAACTCCCTCAAGGAGGGTCTGGACCTGGAGCTCGACATCTCCAGCGCCTGGGTGGATCAGGAGGCGCTGGACATGCTCCATGCCGCTTCCCAGACAAGGCAGCTGCCCGCAAAGATCGATCCGGACCAGGCACCCTGCACCATCAGCGTGCTGGCCGATCGCCGGCATCCACGCACCAGGCCAGCCCGCCTGGCCGCATAGGACTCCCGGCCGCTCGCCGCGCCCACGCTTCGGGCCAGAGCAGGCCGGCCATCGTTTCCTCCACCGCTCCAAACAACCCCAAGTGCAGCTGCATCTGAACAAACGGATGGCTGCACTTCGGGGCTGTTCGGGGCCCAGGCCCTTAAGCGGGCCCCAAAACTTACATCAACTGCCCGCCGCCATCCAGGAAGTCCCGGAGCTCCACCGCGCTCAGGCCGGCAGCCCTGCCCAGGGCCTCTTGCCCGGCGCCGCGCTTCGCGGCGGTCCTGACTGCGTTGTCAAACTGCCCCTGCGCAGCGTCGAGCTCCCACTGAAGGCTCTCCACCCTTGCCGACGCCAGACGGACGGATTCCAGCGGCTCACCGGCGGGACCGCTGTCCACCGTGTAGCCGCAAGCGCAGGACCATTCGGAGGAGCCGAGTTCAAGGGGGGCCCACCCCAGGGACGCAATCGGAACCGATCCTGCCGTCATGGCCACGCCGCAATGGAAGGGCGCGCCCGGGTCATCAAGGCCCTCATCCGATGCCGGGGCGTCCCCCACCGCAGGTATTGAGGCTTCATCACGCACCATCGGCGCCGCGTGGAGCTGAATCCCAAGGTGAGCCAGGACCGGCACATGCCGCCCTGCTGCCTGTGGTTCAAGTACTGCAGTCATGCGCCCGCCGTCCGGTAGTTATCCAACAATGTAGCTAGTCTAACTAGGATCAGGCGATTGTCTACCGCGTACCAGCAGCAGGAACGGCTTCCACTGCATCCACGGCCTCCCGCATGCGCACCAGGAAGTGCATGACGGCCCTGATCTCCTCAGTGGACAGCGACCCCGCAGCCTCGAGCATTCGCGAGTGCAGCTGGTCCAGGTTGTGCCGCACTTCCTCGCCGGCGCCCGGAGTGGGCCTGAGAATGACGGCGCGCCGGTCGGACGGGTGCGGCTGGCGGGTAACGAGGCCACCCGCCACAAGCCGGTCAACAAGGCTGGTCATCGACGCCGAGGTGACGCCAAGGCGGGCGGCAAGCTGGGTGGGACGGACGCCCACGCCGGCAGCGTCCGCGTCGATCAGATAGCGAAGAGCCAGAAGGTCCGTCTCCCCCATAGCCATGGAGGAACGGGTGCGCCGCCTCATGGCGCTTTCCGAGGTGCGGAACTCCCGGAGGGCGTTAATGACATCAACAGGTCCGGGCTGCGCGGCTCCGCCGGTTGGGTACCAGGAACCTTCGCTTGCACCATGCGGGTTCATGCGATTTCCCTCGATATCCTACTTGCTTGGCCGTCTAACAAACCCCATGGTAGCCCACTTGCCGGCGCGCTACCTCCATCAGTTCTGGACCAAACGCGTACCTGCGCAGCGTGCGGGGAAAAGTAGAGTACCCGCTACTCGTGCCGCTGCCCGGCCAGCCCAATAGGTTTTTATGCAACCCCCGGCAGCACGGCCAAGGGGCAAACGCAGATGGGGGTGCAGGGTGGTTTCTGGCCCGGCAAACAACACGGGGCCCGCGCAGCAGGGTTTCCTGCTGGATCTCATGACAGGGGCCGACGGCGAGGCAGAGTCCCTGCACAAGCTCGCCGGCGCCGCCTCCCGCTGGATGAGCACCACGGCAGGCGCGGCAGTTGAGTGTGCCGCCGTGCTGCACCGCGGGCGGTCCCGTCCCGTCACTGCCGGAAGCACGCCGGGCGCCGCCGCCATTGCTTCCTCGGAGGACGACTACAGGGACGGACCAACCGCGCTGGGCTCCCTGCCGGCCGCCCCGACGGTAATCAACCAGGCCGGCTCGCGCTGGCAGGCCTACCGGAGCCGGTTGCTGGAACGCGGCTTCGGCGGAGCCCTGGTCCTCCCCCTGGACGTGCAGCAGGACTCGTCCGCCGCCCTCGTGTTCCTGGGTCCGGCCAACTATGGATTCACCACCAAGGTCCTCCCTGAAGCGGCATGGTTCGGCGAGGTGGCAGCACACAGCCTGAAACTGGCCCTGGACGTCCACGGCGTGATCCGTGCCGGCGACAACCTCAAGCAGGTACTGGAGAGCAGGACCAGCATCGACGTGGCCTGCGGCGTGCTCATGGCGCAGAACCGCTGCTCCTACGCCGAGGCCTTCAGCAGGCTCGCCGGCACCTCAAGGAACCGCAACATCAAGGTCCGCAGCGTGGCGGACAGCATCCTGAAAGCGATGCCCAGCGGTGCGCCCAGAACGCGTTTCGAACCCCCGGCAATTGCCTAGGAACAACTCCAGGGAACCGCAGCGAACCGTCCTGCTTGTCCCCCCGCAGTTACGCCTGGTGCCGCGACCGTACCCGGATGAGGCCGGCCGCCACGAATCCTGCACATCCGAGTGAAGCCAGCATGCCGCCGAGAGCCACAAAGTAATCGGTGATGGTCATTGTTCCTGCGCTCCTTCCGTACTGCCTGGGTACTGCCTGGTGCGCCCAAGCTACGCCGCGAAACGCAGCGTTCCCCGAAGAATCGCCAGCAGGTTTGGTCAAGATCCGGTCACGGATTGTGCGGGGATCCACATACTTCAGGTCCGAAATCTTCCCTTTATCACGGCGTTCCGTATTATTCATGCATGTGGACTAAACAAAGCCAGAGTTTCTGCCCCACCTGCGGCAGGACCACCAATCACGTCACCCACTTCCAAAAGGACGACGCCGGTTCCCTGGTTGCGGACGTCCGCTGCGCTGAGTGCCCCGAGATTGCCGGAGCGGTCGCTTAGGAAAGTACGTTCCCTCACGGCTGCAGTCCTGGGCCCACCGCATGAGGACGGACGACGGCGAAGACCACCAAGGCCGCTGCCTGCACTGCGGTGACGGTGACGGCCAGGGCGGGGATTGAATACTCGTACAGCACGCCGATGAGGAAGCTCCCGGCCAGCCAGGCCAGGCCGTAGCACGCGGTAAACATCCCATAGGCACTCCCCCGCCGGGCTGCCGGTGCCAGCCCCGCCACACCGGCCCGCATCGTGCTCTCCTGGACGCCCATGGCCGCTCCCCACACCAGCACTCCCGTCACCGCGAAGGCCGTGTTGTTGCTGAAGCCCAGCCACGGCACCGCGGCCGCCAGGATGGGCAGGACCAGGAGGACTTTCAGTCCCACCCGGTCAAAGAGCCACCCGGAGGCCAGGGCGGCCACGGCATCCACTCCCATGGCCGCGGCGTACAGGACCGGAACCACCGCCGGCGGCAGGAGCCCGGTGGCCACCAGGTGGAAGGACAGCAGCCCGAACGTTGCGTATCCGAACATGGTCAGGCTGCTGAACGCGGCGTAGAGCCAGTACTGGCGCGGCATCGGAGCGTTGCCGGAAACAGGGCCAGGTCCCCCAGGCACGGGGTCTGCCGCGTCCTCGTATAGGGCTGGATCGGGAACCCTGCGCCGCAGCCAAAAGAGAATCAGCATGGCTGCCAGACCCGGAACAGCCAGCAAAAGGAATCCCGGGCCGTAGCTGCCCGACAACGCGAGGGCCGCTCCCACCAGCAGCGGCCCAAGCAGCGCTCCCACCTGGTCCAGCGCCTCGTGCAGCGCGAACGCCTTGCCCTGGCCCAGCGCAGATCCTGCCTCGGCCAGCATGGTGTCCTTGGCAGGGCTCCGCACAGCTTTGCCCAGCCGCTCCGCCAGGACCATGAGGGAGGCAATCCACAGCGCGTCGGTGATTCCCAGCAACGGTACGGACACAGCTGTCAGCGCGTACCCGCTGATTGCCAGTGCCCAGCGAAGCCCGGGCCTGTCCGCAAGCCGTCCGAAGACCAGGCGGAGGACCAGGGCCACGGCCTCCCCGGCGCCGGTGACCACGCTGACCAGGAGTGCGGACGCGCCCAGGGCACCGAGGTACGGGCCGGTGACGCTCCGGGCGCCCTCGTAGACCATGTCCATCAGCGCGCTGACTATCCCGAAGACCAGGATGAAGCGGATGGCGGTCATGGGCGCCGCGGGACCCTTCCCTGCGGCGCTACCGCTGGTAGGCATGCTCCCGCGCCTGCTTCGCGGCACGGTCAACCACCGCACTCTTCGGCCCGGCACCGCGCCACCGGCCGCGGGACACGCGGGTGCCGCGGCGGGCAGGGGGAACAGCTCCTTCGGGACGGGTCACCGCGAGGATGACCCCTATCCCGGCCAGGGAGGAGACCATGGCGGAGCCGCCGTAGGAGATGAACGGCAGCGGCACGCCGATCACGGGCAGCAGCCCGCTGACCATGGCGATGTTGATCACGGCCTGGCCCAGGATCCAGGTGATCACGCTGCAGGCAACGATCCGGGAGAACGTGTCCGTGGTGCGGGCAATCGTCTTGAACACGGCAATGGCCAGGATGGCGAACAGGCCCAGCACCAGGAGTGAACCGGCCAGGCCCAGCTCCTCGCCGAGGATGGAGAAGATGAAGTCGTTGTGGGCTTCCGGGATCCAGTTCCACTTCTGCCGGCTCTGACCCAGCCCCACGCCGAACCAGCTGCCGGAAGCCAGGGCGTAGGCTCCGTGCTGCGCCTGGTAGCCCATGCCCTGGGCGTCCTCGTCCGAACCCATGCCCAGCCACGAGGAGATCCGGCCCATCCTGTTGCCGCTGGTGGCCGCGAGCACCAGGGCCGCTGCCACGCAGATCATTCCAGCGACGGAGAACACCTTCATCCGTACGCCGCCGTAGAACATGGTGGCCGCGAGGATCAACATGATGATCATGGTGGTGCCCAGGTCATGCCCCAGCGCCACAATGACCATGATCAGTCCGCCGGCGGGTCCCAGGGGGATGACCGCGTGCTTCCACTGCCCCAGCAGGGCCTGCTTCCTGTCCAGGATGCCGGCGGCCCACACAATCAGCGCCAGTTTGGCGAACTCGGACGGCTGCGCGGTGAAACCGCCCACGCTCAGCCAGTTGCGGTTGCCGTTCACCGACATGCCCAGCGGCGTGAACACCAGCACCAGGGCCACCAGGGAGCCGATCAGCAGCGGCCAGCCCAGCCAGCGGATCCGCCGCACTGTCATGCGCGCCAGCACCAGCATGATCACCACGCCGGCCACGGTCCACATGGCCTGCTTCAGGGGAAGATCGTACGGATTGTTTCCTGCCGCCACGGATTCCACGGACGACGCCGATGCCACCTCCACGAGTCCGATCGCCGAGAGCGTGAGGACCACCGCCAGGATCAGCGGCCGGAGGCGTCCCGGGGAGTCATCCTCGAGCCACACCGCCAGTTTGCCCAGCCCGCGGCGCGCGGGACGGCCCGCCCCGCGCTGCTTTTGTCCTGTATTCATCTGTCCGTTCCTCAGCCTGCATACCCGGGCTTCGCCATGGCCGGGCCCATCTCCGGGCGGGTACCGCCGAGAAGAAAGAGTACGCCCCCTGTACCCGGCGGACTGCACCGGGACACCCGCCAGGGCAATGGTTCCGGGGGAATTGCCAGCTTGGGCCTGTAGTGTAGCGGAAACCTGTCCCCTCCCGAAGGTTATTTTGTCGTGTTCGGTTCCAGAAAATCCCCCGGCCCGGATCAGGAAGGCTCCAGCTCCGCTGCCTACCCCGGCCAAGGCGAGCTGTACGCCGCCAGTTCGCGCCGCCGTCGGCCCTTCCGCCGTGCCCCGCGCTGGGCCAAGGCCCTCACCGCCCTGGTGTCCGTGCTGCTCCTGGGCATCCTGGCGTTCGGCGGCTACTGGGCCTGGCGCCTGCAGTCCAACATCAGCACCTCCGAGCTGACCGCCGGCGGCCAGCGGACCGAAGGCGCCGTAAATGACAGCACGGACCGGCTGCAGATCCTGGTGCTGGGCTCGGACACCAGGGAGGGAAACAACAGCCAGTTCGGCACTGCGGACCAGTCCTCAGGCTACGGGCACTCCGACGTGATGATGCTGCTGGACATCTCGGCCGACAACAAGCACGTCAACATCGTCAGCTTCCCCCGCGACCTGCTGGTGGACGTCCCGGCGTGCACGGATTCCAAGACCAACCAGAAGTATCCCGCCCAGCAGGACGCCATGATCAACAGCGCCATGGCCCAGGCCGGCATCGGCTGCGCCGTGGACACGGTGAACAAGCTCACGGGACTGGAAGTGGACCACTTCATGATGGCGGACTTCAACGCCGTGAAGGAGCTCTCCAACGCGGTGGGCGGCGTGGAAGTCTGCGTCACCGACGCCGTCAACGATCCCGATTCGCATCTGACCCTGCCCGCCGGCACGTCGCAGGTCCAAGGCGACCAAGCGCTGGCGTTCCTGCGGACCCGGCACGCCTTCGCCAACGGCGGGGACCTGGGCCGCATCCAGGCCCAGCAGGGTTTCCTGGCCTCGCTCAGCCGGAAGCTCAAGTCCGAGGGCACGCTGGGGAACCCGCAGAAGACCCTGACCATCGCGGACACCATCACCAAGAACCTGACGGTTGATTCGGGGCTGTCCTCCATCCCGTCGCTGCTCACTATCGCCAACCGGCTGAAGAACATCGACCCAGCCAGCATTAACTTCATCACCACGCCCACCGTGCCGTCCCCAGAGGATCCCAACCGGCTGGCCCTGGATGAGCCGGCGGCCTCCAATTTCTTTGCGGCCCTGCGCAACAGCCCGGACCTTAGCCAGCCTGCCCCCGCAGCACCCACGGAAACGCCTGCAAGCCCTGCGGCGCCGGCCTACGACAAGTCGCTGCAGCCGGTCTCCGTCGCCAACGGCACCGGCGTGGCGGGCCGGAGCACCGCGATTGCCGGGCTGCTTTCGGATGCCGGCTTCACCAAGGTGACCAAGCTGCAGGCCCAGGCGCAAAGCCAGACCATGGTGTACTACTCCGCCGGGTTTGAGGACGTCGCCGCGGATGTGGCCGCGCTGTTCGGGCTGCCGCCCACCAGTGTCCAGCAGGTGGCGAACATCCAGGGCGTGCAACTGTACGCCGGCACGGACTTTGCCACCGGCACCAAACCCGCTGCACCGCCGTCGTCCGCCGACTCCTCCGGCAGCGTGGTGGCGCAGACCGGCAACGACCAGACCTGCCAGTCAGCCAACCCCACCGGTTACTAGCCCCCTCCCCTCCCCGCGAGATGGCACTTAACCGCAGTCGCCGGCGCCGGAACTGCGCTTAAATGCCATCTCGCGGCGCTTTTGCGTGAGTACAGCCGCAGCTGTACTTTGGGTGGATGCAGACGCTTACCCATGCCCCCGTGCTGGCCCGCTTCGGCTATGCGGTCTCGGACCCCACCCGCTCCCGGGTGCTGCTGGCGCTTGCGGAGTCGCCGTCGTATCCGTCAGACCTGGCGGACAGCCTGGAGGTGTCCCGGCAAAGCATGTCCAACCACCTGGCCTGCCTGCGCGGCTGCGGCCTGGTGGTTGCGGTGCCCGACGGACGGCGGAGCCGGTATGAACTGGCGGACCAGCGGATCGGACACGCCATCAAGGACCTGCTGAACGTCGTCCTGGCGGTTGATCCGGCCTGCTGCGCGCCCGACGGGGAGTGCTTGGCATGAGCGCTGCAATGAACGCACCCGCCATGGACCGCCGGCGGGTACTGAGCCGGCGGATCAGGCTCTTCGCAGCAACCACCATCACCTACAACGTCATTGAGGCCATCGTGGCGCTGTGGGCCGGCGGCGCGGCTGATTCATCCGCACTGATCGGCTTCGGCCTGGATTCGGTGATCGAAGTGGCTTCCGCCCTGGCGGTGTCATGGCAGTTCTCCGCCACGGACCCGGAGCGGCGCGAACATCTGACGCTGCGGATCATCGCCGTTTCCTTCTTCGCCCTGGCCGCCTTCGTGGCCGTGGATTCGCTCCGCTCCCTGGCCGGGGCCGGGGAAGCGCAACACTCGGTGCCGGGCATCGTGATTGCGGCATTGAGCCTGGTCATCATGCCCGTCCTGTCCTGGGCGCAGCGCCGTGCCGGGCGGGAACTCGGGTCCAGGACGGCCGTAGCGGACTCCAAGCAGACGCTGCTGTGCACGTACCTCTCCGCGGTGCTACTGCTTGGCCTGGTCCTGAACGGCGCCCTGGGCTGGTGGTGGGCCGACGCCGGCGCAGCTCTGGTCATCGCCGGAATCGCGGTCCGCGAAGGCATCAACGCCTGGCGCGGGGACGCCTGCTGCGCTGTTCCGCACCGGGCGGAAGCGGAGGAAGAACAGGCAGGCTGCTGCCCCGGCTGCTCCAGTCCTGCGTCTTCAGCCGGCCCGCAGCCGCTGGGCCTGCCCACCGTCAGGAAGGGCTGACTTCCGGGCAGCCAGCAGAGGACGCGTGCGGCCTAACCGGCTGATGCCGCCGCGGGCGCCTTGGCGGGGTTGGGCGTGGCAGGCACGACGGCGGGCTCCAGCTTCCGGTTCGCCCAGAGACGGAGCGGCCGCTCAACAAAGCGGAAGGAGGCGTACGCCAGCAGCAGGGTGAGGGCTGCGGTCAGGGCGATGCGGAGCGGCAGCGCCGGGATGAGGGGGATCAGCAGCAGGTAGACCGGCAGGTGCCAGAGGTACATGGCGTAGGACAGGTCGCGGCCCGGTCGCGCCAGCCAGGGGTGGCTGAGGATGCGCGACAGGAAGCCGGCAGGCTGCAGGACCAGCGAGCCAATCAGAACGGCCGAGAGCAGCGCGAGCGCCGTGGGGCCCACGGTCCAGAACGTGTTGAACCAAAGGCCGGGGGTATCGGGCTCCTTCAGCAGGAACAGCGCGGCCACCAGGGCCAGGCCGGCAAGCGGGGCACCCCAGCGGGCCACCGATGCCATGGCGTTGTGCAGCCGGGAACCCTGCCGCACCCCAGTGAACAGCAGGGCCAGCGCGCAGCCGATCAACAGTTCGTCGGCCCGGGTGTCCGGTCCGTTGTAGATGCGGTCCAAGGGCTGGCCGTCAATGACCAGCAGGAACCGGTTCAGCACGAAAACGCCGGCCAGGGCCACGGTGGCCAGGGCTGTGGTGCGGACCTTCCAGAACCGGAGCATCACCAGCAGGAGCAGCGGCCACACCAGGTAGAACTGTTCCTCCACGGCCAGCGTCCAGGTGGGGCCCAGGGTTTCGCCGGCAATGGAGTCGCCGAACATGCCAAAATGCGCCAGGTTCATCACGTAGGCGGCGGCGGGAAGGACGAAACCGGCCTGGCCGCCCCAACCGGAGGCAGGGAAAAGGAGTCCGACGCCGACGATCACCGCGCACAGTGCCAGCAGCGCCGGCCACAGCCGCGCCAGTCGCTTGGCGTAGAAGATGCCCAGGTGGAGACGGCCGGTGGCCATCCGCTCCTTCATGATCAGCAGCGTGATCACGAAGCCGCTCAGCGCGAAGAAGACATCCACGCCGATGGAGCCCCCGGGCATCGATCCGGTGGCGGTGTGGAAGAAAAACACGCCCGCCACGGCGACGGTCCGGAGCCCGTCCAAGGCATGCTTGCGCCCAACGATGAGCCCGGTTCCGGGGGCCGCCGGGGCGTCCGTTGCTGACAAAATTCCGCTGCTTGACCGAAAAACCACTCAACAAGCATATATAACGTTTCCATAACTGCGCTGGGCGGGAGCTTGGAGCCCGCTGAAACCAGGTCTGAAGAAAGCCCCTTGTGGCCGGCACCCGACGCTCATAAATTGAACACATGATTGACCAGGACATGGCAGATGACCTCGAAGGGCTCGTGGATCTCGTCGCAGGAATGGAGGACATCAAATCCGTGCTGGACGGGCTCACGGGGCTGGCAGCCGCAGCCATGACGGGCGCCACGGGCGTACCCATCGAGTGCGCAGTGACGCTGCACCGGCGAAAACGCACCATCACCATCGGTGGCAGCAGCGGCAGGGCGGTGGTAATTGACCGCATCGAACAGGACCTGGGCGACGGGCCCTGCATCGAGGCCCTGGAAAACGGCGTTCCCGTCCTACTTGGTGATGTGTCCTCCGACCCGCGTTGGCCTGAGTACCGCAGCGCCCTTGCAGCTGCAGGTATCGCCACCTCCATGGGCATCCCAATGAATTTGGAAGACGACGCCGGCGCGGTCCTTGATTTCTTCGCTCCCGTCAGTGGAGTTTTCACCGAGCAGGGAGTGGCCGAGGGGATGCGGTTCGCCGACATGGCAGGCAAGGCGCTGCGGCTCGCCGTCCGGATCGCATCAGCCGACCAGCGAGCCGAGAACATGAAGGCCGCGATGGACACCAGAACGGCGATTGACCTGGCCTGCGGGATCATCATGGCGGAGAACAAGTGCAGCAAGGACAGGGCGTTTGAAATTCTCCGCAGCGCTTCCAATACCCGTAATCAAAAGCTCAACGAGCTGGCCGAAGCGCTTGTGTCCCGCTTTTCGGCATCCCAGGATGCCAACGCGCACTTCGACGACTAAAGCCCGGGCTCCGGAAGCCAGCGACGCTGGTGGCTCCCGGAGTGAAACGACGCGGATGTGGCCCACCCCCGAAAATAGGATTTCCCTGGGCAACACCCGCGTCAGCTTTGCGGACTGTTGCGCGCCCAGGAGTGGTTGGCCATTTAGCCCGGCCGAAGTGGCGGGGTGGCGATAAAGCTGGTTCCTTGGCGGCAACAGAATGGCCGCCTGCCTGACCAGGACCTCAGCTTAACAGAGGCCGGCCCCGTGGCAATAGGGGGCGGTCCCGCATTTTTCGCTCAATTTCTCCCAAGTAATGCATCCGTGACGCCGCCGTGGCTCGTCACTTCTTCACCGGTCCCGCTTGCCGAACCACATGCCGAGGGCCTCGGCGAGCCCGTCCGCTGACCCCTCGCCCACCCAGGCCACGTAGCCGTCCGGCCGGACCAGGACTGCCGTGGGCGCAGCAACCGCACCCAGCACGGGAAGCTGCCACGCGCCGTCGTACGTTGCCCTGAGGTGCTGTATGCAGCCGGACCACGCGCCAGGCTCCAGCGCCGGGCCGCTAAATTCCAGCAGCACCGGACGCGCACTGTGCAGCAACTGGTATGTCCGGGCCGGGCCATCCGCCGTGCCGATGTTCAGGTCCGGCATCCGGCGACCCAGAAGCGGGTGGCCGGGACCCAGGTCGTAAGCGACGTCGAGCCCGGTGATGAGCGCCGCGACGGGTGCCCCTGCACCATCAACGCGGAGCACCTCGCCAAGCAGGTCGCGCAACGCTTCCTGCCGCGGATCGGCCTTCTGGAAGAGGGACTGCGCCATGGTGTATTTGAGCGCCCGCTCCCCCGCCGGGTGCCGCTCCGCGTGATACGTGTCCAGCAGGTCCTCGCCGGAGACGCCCCGCACCACCTGCCCCAGTTTCCAGCCGAGGTTCACGGCGTCCTGCAGCCCCAGGCCGATGCCGAGCCCGCCCGTCGGTGAGTGGACATGGGCGGCGTCCCCGGCCAGCAGCACCCTTCCCTTCCGGTACGCCTCCGCCTGCCGGGTGGCGTCGGTGAAGCGCGACAGCCAGGTGGGGCTGTGCACACCGAAGTCGGTGCCGAAGACCTCCGTCAGCGCCTGCCGCAGGTCTGCCAGGGTGGGCTCGGTGGCCGGGCCAAGGGAGGCCTCGGTCACCACCACCCGGACCGTTCCGTCGCCCATCGGGTAAAGCCCGTGGATGCCACGCGCGTCCACCTTCCCCTGCTGGACGGGCTCCCCCGCCACCTTCACCTCCGCGATCAGGCTGCTCCGCGTCGCGTCCGGACCTGCCATCGGAATGCCTGCCGACCGCCGCACCATGCTTCGGCCACCGTCGGCGCCCACGACGTAGCCGGCCCGCACCGGTCCGCCGGCGGCAAGCCGGACGTCCACGCCGCCGTCGTCCGCTGACACTCCGGTGACCTCCACGCCACGCCTGATTTCCACCCCCAACTCCTCAACCCACTCAAGCAGCAGCCGCTCGATGTGGTTCTGGAACAGCGCCAGCGTGTAGGGGTGGCGCGTGGGCAGGCCGCCCAGGTCCAGCTGGGTGCCGCCGAAGGTGGCGGTCTGGACGGTCTTGCCCGCGGCGAGGAACCGGTCCGCGATGCCGCGTTGGTCCAGCAGCTCGATGGTGCGTGAATGAATGCCGCCGCCGCGCGAGCCGGCCAGCTCCTGGGACGGGCGCCGTTCCAGGACAAGGGCATCAACCCCCGCGAGCCGGAGCTCCCCCGCCAGCATCAGCCCCGTGGGCCCGCTCCCCACTACTGCTAGGTCATGCATTTCGGTCCCCGTTCGCGTCGTTTGCCGACCGCCAGTATGGGGCACCTCGGGGGCCTTGCGGCAAGGCCCCCGGCGCGAGGTACCTTGGAAATGGAAGGGATCCTGCCGCAGTTGTCGATTTTCGCTATGCATCCGCGTCGTTTGGGTAGGGGCTCCAAACAAGAGCCTCTGACGGCAAGCGAAAAGGAGCACGACATGTCCAAGTACCTGATCCTGATCTACCAGGACGAAGCGGTGGCCAGGCAGGCCGAAGGCGAATCGATCAGTGCCAGCTACCAGGAGTTCATGCAGCGGCGCGGCGCCTCACTGCTTAGCGGCGCCGCCCTGCACCCGGCTTCGACGGCCACGTCAATCAGGCGCGACGGGGCCGGCGGGTTCCTGGTCACTGATGGCCCGTTCATCGAGTCGAAGGAAACCCTGGGCGGCTACTATCTCATCGACGCGGCCGACCTCGACGAGGCGCTGGAGATCGGCAAGGAAGTTCCCACCGGCGTCGGGGTTGAAGTGTGGCCGGTCCGAGTGGTCAGCTGATGCCACACGCCGCCAGCCCCCAGGTTGCTGCCGCCGTCGCGGAAGCGCACCGGCGCGAGTGGGCCTTCGTACTGGCGGCCACCGTAGCTGTTTCCGGCGACATCGATACCGCAGAGGAAGCCGTCCAGGACGCGTACGCCAGCGCGTTGTCCAGCTGGGACAGGACCGGGATTCCCAGCAATGTGGGCGCATGGCTGACAGTTGCCGCCCGGCGGAAGGCCCTGGACATGCGCCGCCGGGCGGCCACGGCCCGACGGTCGCTGCCCAAGCTGGTGGAACGGGATCCGGGCAGTGGCGACGCGGACCCCGAGTCCCACGACATTCCGGATGACCGGCTGCGGCTCATCTTCACCTGCTGCCATCCCGCCCTTGCACTTGAAGCCCAGGTGGCCCTGACGCTGCGGCTCCTCTGCGGGCTGTCCACGTCGGAAGTGGCGAGCGCGTTCCTGGTTCCAGAGGCCACCATGGCGGCACGCATCACCCGCGCGAAAAAGAAGATTGCTGCAGCGAACATCCCGTACCGCGTACCCGATGCATCCGGGTTGCATGAGCGTGTGGACGGGGTGCTTGCGGTTGTCTACCTGGTGTACACCACAGGGCACACGGCCCCGTCGGGCGCCGACCTGATGCGCCGGGACCTCGCCGAACGCGGGGTGGAACTGGCACGGATGCTCCGCGTCCTGCTCCCCAGGGATCCCGATGTCGCCGGGCTCCTGGCTTTGGTCCTGCTCACCGAGGCGCGGACCGGGGCCCGGCTGGACGGGCACCAGGACCTCATCCTGCTGGAGGACCAGGACCGGTCGAAATGGGACCGGGATGCCATCGGGGAAGGAGTGGCGCTCCTGCCGGAGTCACTGGCTGCAGCGCCGCCCGGCCGCTTTGCTCTCATGGCAGCCATCGCAGCGGTACACGACGAGAGCCCTTCATGGTCCGCTACCGACTGGCACGAGATC
Source organism: Arthrobacter sp. SAFR-044 (assembly GCF_059414985.1). Classification (NCBI taxonomy): domain Bacteria; kingdom Bacillati; phylum Actinomycetota; class Actinomycetes; order Micrococcales; family Micrococcaceae; genus Arthrobacter; species Arthrobacter sp. SAFR-044. The sequence continues at coordinate 504,439 of NZ_JBPFDN010000002.1, forward strand.
CTGGGCCTTTACAACCTGCTGATGCAACGGTGGCCCTCCCCCGTGGTCCGGCTCAACCGAGGCATCGCCCTCGGGTTTGCCGTCGGGTACGCGGAAGGGCTGGCAGACCTGGATGCACTCGGAATCGAACCGCAACTGGCGCGCTACCCGTACCTTGCGGCCGCCCGGGGCGACTTTTTGGTCAGGCTGGGCCGCCTGGAGGAGGCCCGGGTTGCGTTCGGGGAAGCTTTGATCCTCACCGACAACCAAGCAGAACGCCGTTTCCTTCAAAGCCGGCTGGACGGGAAACCTGGATGACCAGATAGTGCCGGGTCAACGGGAAAGCGTGTGTGGAAGGCGCTAGGTCCTTGCCCATATGGCTACCCAGTCCAGCAGGACATGACCGTTGGTTTCAGGCAGCGGACATGTTGGTGAGCAGGACTCGGTCTGCAAGATATAGTGCATCGGCTTGTTCGGTATGAACCGTGTAGAGATGCCCAGCGATTTTCCGTCGAGGAAGAATTCGATGCCATCGGCACGCCACTCGGTGGTGGCGATGTGCCAGTCCCCGTAGGGCTGGGCAGGACGGAAGACGTCACTACGGTGTTCACCCGCCTCCACGCCATGCACGGCAGCGTATATTACTTTTGACAGGTCCCCCTCCGGAAAATCGATCTCCCCGTCCTGCGGCCACTGCTTGCTGTCGGGCCACAGCAGCCACGCCAGTTTGAAGCCCGCCAATGCATCGGCCTTGAATCGCACCGAGTACCGGCCGTACACCAGGCTGTTGTAGGGCCGCTGACTGGCGCCGTCGAGTTTGGGCGACGGCGCCGCACCCATGGCTACTCCGTTTTCGGAGTGCAGATACATGTCCAAGACGCCGTCATGGACACTCAGGACCTTCGAGGGGTAGTACCCGGAAGTCCGGGCGCCCTTGGGTTGCTGTTGCGCCGCTGTGTCCGGCGTCCCATCGGCGTAGTTCTCGCTCCATCTGGAGCTGTAGACGGGGCCGGGAAACCCGCCCAGGGGGACATTTCCCTCGGTGAAATCCTCCGCGAAGACGTGCCTCCAGCCAGGCAGGTCGGCGGTCGGCATGGCCTCGGAGGCTGCCGTGGGGTCTGCGGCTCGGGAAGGACCGGAAGCTGCGGAGGGGTTTATTTCCTGCGACACCTCAGGGGCTGCAGAGGGCTCCTGCGCCCGAGTTGGATCATCCGTCGCCGGCTCTGCAGTGTCGGTTATCTGGCTTCCCGGATCAGCACCTGATCTGGGCTCTGAACCTGCAGGAGCTCTGAGGTCGCCGCAGGCGGCAGCCGTCAGAGCCAGGACCAGCACCAGCACAATACCGCGGGCAAGGTGCGCAAATGTCTGCAAGGCGTGCCTCCGTCCAAACAGAGTTAGTGGTTTTTACCGCTGGCCCACCAAGAGGCAACGGAAGCCGCAACGGGTGCTTGCATAGCTGTTCTCCCCCTGAATCCCGCGGTGTGGGGCGGACCTGGCGCAGCATCTCCGTCCCTCTGGTCCGGTCCATCCTACGGACGGCTGGTCCGAAAGGTCATGAGTATGGGGTACTCAGGTTTCCTGGTCATCCCTCGGGGCGGCTTCCCGGGGTACCTGTCTTTGCCTCAACTGCCTCATGAGCCCGCATGCGTCGCTACAATTGGCGCCTGCCCCGGAGCCGGATTGGCAGGGCGCTGCCTCTGGATTGCCGGGCGAAGGGAAGGCCCCTCCTAGGAGGGGCCTTCAACGTAGTGGTCAATTGTCTTCTGGTATCGGTCAGCGGTGATGCGCAATCCCCCTTCCCGGACGCCCCCCGGCGCCCATCCGGACTATGACGCCTCCCACTTTAATAACCTGCTGCCGGTGCGTAAAGACCCTGATGCGGAAAAGATTTCCAACGCGTGTGCCGTTTCCGGCTACTAAGCCAGGTTGAAGGGCCGATCAGTTGGCCCGCAACCGGCGCCGCCGCACGATGCCGGACTCTGCTAGCGGGGTGTCGAAGCAGTGCTGCTCGCCGAGCGTCGCGGTGAGGCCATCCGTGATGCGGAAAATGCCTCCCAGCATACCCCGTCTCTCGCCAAACACGCTAATGCTTTTCGGCTCGCTCTTGCAGGAGTTCATCGATCGCCCGAGTGGTCCTGAGGATCCAGTGGTTGGATACGAGATCGCCCGGGGACAACGGCGGCGCGCCGGTATGACTGATTTTCGGGTGGATCGGGCGCTTATCGGTCTCGCCGAGTCCAACTAGATCCTCGTGCAGCTTTTCGCCCTGACGAAGGCCGGTGATTGAAATAGGGATAGCTCGACCCGACATTGCGATCATTCGTTTAGCTACGTCCATGATCCGAACCGGGGACCCCATATCCAGGATTAGCACCTCACCAGGGCGGCCAATCGCCCCGGCCTGGACCACCAACTGACAAGCCTCGGGAATGGTCATGAAGTAGCGGGTAACGTCCGGATGAGTAACGGTCAGCGGACCGCCAGCCGCAATTTGTGCAGCAAACGTAGGCAACATGGAGCCGCGGCTACCTATCACGTTTCCAAATCGTACCGATAGGTAAGCCTTCGTAGTATCCTGGGCAAACCAAGCGGTCAGCCTTTCACCGAGCCGCTTTGAATGGCCTAGAACACTGATTGGGTTGGCCGCCTTGTCTGTTGAGATGTTCACGAAAGTTTCGACCCCGGCCGCCTTGGCAGCACGCAGGACGTTAAGGGTCCCAAGCACATTGGTCTGCCAGGCCTCATGCGGGTATTGCTCCAACATCGGCAGATGCTTCAGCGCAGCAGCATGGAAAACCACTTCAGGGCGTCGGTTCAAAAAAATTGCTTCTATGGTCTTCTCGTCTCGAATGTCGGCAAGAACCACCTCGTCACTGTCGAGCAACCCGTGACCCGAGATCGACATCTGCGTTCCATGAAGACCTGATTCATCTCGGTCGAGCATGATGACCTCCGCGGGCGTAAACCGCATGAGTTCGCGGCAGAGCTCAGAACCTATCGATCCGCCCGCCCCCGTAACCAAGACACGCCTGTTGGTGATGAACCCCGCAATAGACTCAAACTCGGTATCCACAGGGTGCCTGCCGATCAGATCATTGATTGACACGTCACGTAAATCACCTAGTTTGGCGCGGCCCTGTAGTACTTCGGCCAGCGGGGGCAGGACCAGAAGCCGAAGCCCCGCAGCGTCCGCAATATCAGAGACTTCCCGCAACAATTCAGCATCAGCCCGAGCGATCGCAAAAATCAGCACTTCAGCACCCGTGTCCCGCGCAACCTGCCCTAACTGAGCCCGGCCGCCCAGGACCGGAAGTCCTTCGACTCGGAAATTCCGAAGCAGAGGATTATCGTCAATTGTGCCCACTGGCCGGAAAGGAGAAAACCTGTCCCTGCTCATCTGCTGGATTACGTGCTGCCCCACGTGGCCCGCACCATAGACAAGAGCCGGGGCGGCCGATTCTCCCGGGCGCATAGCCCGCTCCCTCCGTGCGCGGCCCACCAAACGCACGTCCGCCATTATCACAAAGGCAACGAGCAACCCGATGAAGGGCACGCTCCGAGGGAAATCGTCTGGGGCCGGAACCACCAGTCTGCCAAGGGCCAGCGATAGACCAACCGAGGCAACAACCAAAAGAAGGTTTTGAGCGTCCGGCCGTGAGCCGTAGGGGTGAACATATCTGTAGAGGCCAAGAGCCCACCCGGACAACCCCTGCAATAAGGCGGCAGTCAAAACAGCAACGCCGACAACCGCGGATGTCATCCTAGCGGGATCAAAATCCAACCGAATCAACGTAGCAACCGGCAGGGCAAAAGCCCACACTCCCGCATCCAAAAGATATTCTCGCCAACGAAAAACCCGCGCCGGCTTTATCCCAGTACTTCCACGATCCGCCCACACGCCGCGCCGAAAACCCAGCCGGCCTGAAGCCCCACCAACAGTGATTCGGGGGTGCCTCAACCCGCCGAAACCCGAATTCATGGCAAACCAAATGAGATAAACCCAGGATAGCCCCCGCTCCCACCGCCAGAATATCCGACAATACCGGCTTCAAGGCCGGGTATAACCTCCTGAAGGATTTTCATAACAGAAAGCTAGGTCCCGCAACCGAAACAAGAAACCGTTGAAACTACCTGTTTTCAAACCCCCACTACCCTACGCAACTGCCGAGCGCTCTACTTACCTCCGCCCCAAACCCCGATACGCTCCCCTAAGGCCTTCCCCACCGGCCGCGGCATCCTCGTAGTGACTTCCCCTGTACAGGAACATCCCCGTTTGTCTTAGTTGTCCGCTGCTCGCCCGATCTATGAAGAGTCTGGGGCGCATTCGAACTGTGACTGTTTACGTTCGGTCCTGCCGGCCTTGTTGACGACTACGCCCAGGAACGAGGTATTAATTGCATTCAGGGTCGCGACGGCTTG